>URNJ01000072.1 GCA_900549215.1 uncultured Collinsella sp. | reverse complement strand
GGACGGCAGGCGATTATTGAGTAGCCATAGAGGGATGAGCGGCGAGCGCCTACTGTGTATCCACGTAAAGGTCGAACCCGCCCTGCGGTGTGGTGTCGACCGTATCGGACGCCTGTGAGTTAAAGCTCACGGGGACCATGCGCTTTGAGGCACGGAAGCGCGTGCCGTCGGTGGCGACGGGCGGTTCATCGACGGTGAGCTCGTAGTCGCCGGGCTTGAGCTCGATGCCGTCACCAGCGGAATTGACGTATTGATACTCGTCGATCGTCTGCCCTTTGAGCGTGCGCCCCACGATATGGATGAGCATTTGGCTGTCGCCGCGCGCGGTGTCCCACGTCGCGCCGTCCTTGACCTCGACCGACACATGTACCGAGCGCGTGCGGCCGAGCGATTGCTCGACAGACATCTCGACCTTGGCGGCGTCTTTTCGCTGTTGTTCGACATGGCTCCAGACATTTCCAATCGCCGAGCAAGCGATGACGCCGGCCATGAAGGCGATGAGGATGGGGCCGAGCGGGGAGCGGCGGCCCGCGTCTTCCTCGCGAGCTAGGTCGGGGCGATGCGTGGGCGCAGGCGCCTGAGCACCATGCGCGGGCACGTCGAGTATGCTGAAGGATGCCGTGCTGCCGGGGTCGATGTTATGGCGCGGCTGCGGGGTCTTTGCCGGCGAGATGGACATGTCGGCTGGCTCACCCAGCGTGGCCGTGGCATCGGCCTTAGCCTCGTCGGCCTCGGCTTGGGCCCCAGCCTGCTCAAATCGTTCGTTAATTTGAAAGGGGAAAGAAATGGAGTGGATCGGAGTTATCGGCATCGTTGCCGGTCTCGTCCTCGTCGCTCGACACGTCACGCGGCGCGGGCTCGTCCCACTCCTCGTCCGGAGCCTCGCCCTCGCTATACCACCATTCAAAGTTATCGATATCCATACGGGGCGCCCCTTAGGCCTCGCAAATAAACACTTGCTAGCCTTATACCCCCAGACGACACCGAAGCTCACCCGCGCCGGACACGAAAACCGTCACAACATTCGACGCTTTTCCTCGAATTCGAGATTTTCATCGAATGTTGTGATGGTTTGGGCGACTGGCCGGCAGCGCAATGTGACAAAGGGACTGCCCCTTTGTCACATTCTGTTAGAGTTGCAGGGATTGAATCCCGCTTATCAATGCGACATTGGAGTGACAACCTTGATCGCCGCAACCACGCCTAAAAGTAAGTCAACCGCCGCCGCGCTCTCCCCTGCGCGCACCAAGCTCTGTCTGGCGCTGCTCGTGCTGTTGGGATTCTCGCTCGGCTGCTCCGAGTTCGTGGTCATCGGCATCGAAAGTGACTTGGCGACGGAACTCGGCGTATCACTTGCTACTGCGGGCCAGCTCATCAGCGTGTTCGCGCTCGTCTACGCCATCGCTACGCCGACGCTTGCGCTCAGCACGGGCCGTTTTCGCCGCTACCAGCTGCTGGTGTGCTATAGCATCGTCTTTGTGCTCGGCAACCTGGTTATGGCGTTGGCGCCCAACTTCCAGGTGCTCTTTATCTCGCGCATTGTCCTGGGCTCCGTCTCGGGCGCACTGCTCGCCGTGGGCGTGACGTACATCCCTGAGCTTCTGTCCCCGCAGCAAACTTCGCTTGCCATCTCGGTAGTATATGGTGCGTTTTCCGTGGCGATGGTCTTTGTGACCTCGATCGGTAAGTTTGTGGCCGACACGCTCGACTGGCACGTTGCCATGTACGGCGCGCTGACCTTTGCCGTTTTGATCTGCGGAGCGCTCGTGGCGTTTATGCCGCGCGCTGGGCAAACCGACGAGCCCGCCACCTTTCGCGAGCAGGCGAGTCTGCTGCGCGAGCCGAGTATCATCACCGGCATGCTTATCTTCTTGTTTGGCGTGGGGTCGGTCTATGTGTTCTACGGCTACGTGACGCCTTATCTTGAGCAGGTGCTGGGCATGGGCACGGTCGAAGCCAGTACCACGCTTATGGCCTACGGCGTGTTCTGCCTGATCTCGAACATCCTGGGCGGATGGATCGATGCGCGCTTTGGCATGAAGGCGCTGCTTGTGACGTTTGTGCTGCAGGCGGCGGCATTGTTTGGGCTGTTTGCCGTAGGCGCTGCCATGCCGCTCGCACTTGTCTTTGTCTTTAGCCTGGCGATGCTCATGTACCTGTTCTCGGTGTCGTGCATCACGCACTTTATGGACGTGGCACGCAGCCGCCACCCCAAGTCGATGGTGCTCGCGAGCTCGGTAGAACCCATGGCGTTTAATGTCGGCATTTCGTTTGGCACCGCGGTGGGCGGCGCCGTGGTAAGCGGAGCTGGCATTGCCTACGTTGGCGCGGTCGGTGCCGTGTTCTCGCTTGTGGCCTGGGCGCTCACGCTGGTGACGATTAAGTTGGCTCGCTGGGAGCGCAAGCGGGCGAGGGCGCAGGCGTAGATGCGATACTCGAGCTCGATGATGGCGATCGAAAGGAAACCGCATATGCAACGTGTACTGTTTATCTGCCATGGGAATATCTGCCGCTCGACGATGGCTGAGTCGGTGTTTACCGAGCTGGTGCGCCGCGCTGGACGCGAGGCGGAGTTTGTCATTGATTCCGCTGCAACGTCGACCGAGGAGATCGGCAATCCGCCGCATCGTGGCACCGTTGCCAAGCTGCGTGAAGTCGGGATTCCCGTCGTTGCGCACCGCGCCCGCCAGGTGCGTCGCGCAGAGTATGGTAACTGGGACCACATTGTCTATATGGATGCCGAGAACGCGCGAGGTCTGCGTCGCATTTTTGGCAGCGACCCCGATGGCAAGATCTCGCGCCTGCTCGATTGGACCGATCGCCCCGGCGACGTGGCCGATCCCTGGTACACCGGCAACTTCGATGCCACCTACCGCGATGTGCTCGCCGGCTGCACGGCCATGCTCGAGCAGTTATAGGCAAGCGAGCACGCGGACGCACGTGCCACGCCATCGGCATAAAACGAGCGTGGATGATCTCCCACTTTGAGCGTTCAAGCGCGCTCTAAACGGGAGAAAATCCACGCTCAACTACTCGTCGACGATCTCGGCGAGCCAGACGTTCAACGTATCGACCTCGGGACAGCAGAACTTTGCCGTGCCGGGCTCGTTGCCGGGCACGGTACCGCCATAGCGCAGGATGTCGATATAGGGAAAGCCCACATGGCAGGCCATGGCGCACATCTTGCCGCGGTCGCGGTCGAAGTCGAAGACGTCACCCGGCTTGTGCCCGTGATGGCAGCGGCACGCACCCAGCTGGTCCACGCAACTCACGCGGATACGCGGACGCTTGCCGCGCGGGGCACCGAGCGGCTTGTTCTCGCCCGCTACCTCGGTGCCGCTCTCGTCGGCGTTACTCATGGTCAATCACATCCAGGCAGGCCTCGATGGGAAGGCCGGCGGACTTATCCTCCTGGTCGGCATTGCGCTCGATAAGCTCGGCTACCACGCGCATGGCATCGCTCGTCGCGCGCTGCAGACTCCAACCTGCCATAACGCGGCCGACGAGCACCGCCGAGAACGTGTCGCCCGTGCCCGGGAAGTAGACCGGGATCAGGTCGAAGGGAATCGTAAAGTACTCCCCCGCCACATGGTCGTAACCGATGACGACATTCGCACCGTCGACCACAGCGCTCGTAATGACCACCGACTTGGCGCCCAAGGCACGCACGGCATCCACAAGAGCGCGGCCCTTATCGGGCGTGATTTGCTCGGCAATGGGCGTATCGGTGAGCAGGCACGCCTCGGTGTAGTTTGGCACCGCATAGTCGGCGCACTCGAGCAGGCTGCGCATGAGGCCGATCGTGGACTCGGGCACGCCGGCGTAGAGCTTGCCGTTGTCGCCCATGATGGGGTCGACGAACACCTTGGTGCCCTTTTGCGCGCGACGGTGGCAGAAGTCCGAAATAATGCGCGTCTCTTCCTCGGTCACGATAAAGCCGGTGGAGATGGCGTCGAACTCAAAGCCGAGATCCTCCCAGATGGCGAGGCTCTGGCGCACGTACTCGGTGGTGTCATGGATGTAGAACTTGGGATAGTTGAGTGTATCGGACACCAGCGCCGTCGGCAGATTGTGGATACGGTAACCCATGTGCGACAGCACCGGCAGCATGGCGGAAAGCGCGACCTTGCCGTAGCCGCACATATCGTTAATCAGCAGCAGCTGAGTGTTCTTCATGAGTGTCCCCCTTGGATCGGGCGCGGCGCAGCAGCGCCATAGTGCGACTAAGTGTAGCGCAGGGAGCGTTTGCAGCGTCGAGCCGTTACGCGGTTTGGTAAAACCGCGTAACCACTAGTTTGGTACCTTGACATTGATTTCTCACGCTCCTAAATTGGTTAGGCACAAAACAATTCCACTACCTAACTAAAGAGAGGAGCGAAGCTTAGATATGTGTGTTGAACCACTCGTCCTTCCGCATGAGCCCGGCGGTGACCCGTCGCAACCGGTAGACATACCCGAAGCGGTCAGCGCTGAAGACAAACTCGCCAAGCGCATCCTGAGCGGCCTGGGCTTTTGCGGCCATTACATGCATTTTCATGGCGGAGGCGTGTCCGGCAAGGCGCCCATTATCTGCCTGCTGGCCAAACAGCCCGGCGGCGAGATGTCGCAGCAGGAACTCGGCATGCACTTTGACCTCAAGCCGGGGTCGCTTTCCGAAATCCTGTCCAAGCTCGAGGTCAACGGCCTCATTGAACGCAGCCGTAACCCCAAGGATCGACGGCAACTCACCATTCGCCTGACCGAAACCGGCCGGGAAAACGCCCGCATCGACCAGGCGGCCCGCATCCGCTTTAGAAAACAGGCCTTTAGCGCGCTCACCCACGACGAACGCGAGGACCTCGCCGAAATGCTCGATAAAATCCGCGTAACCTGGGAGGAACTGGATGATTAAAACCCTCATGGGCAGCATCCGCGACTATATGAAAGTCACCGTTGCCACGCCGTTGCTCGTGCTTGGCGAGGTGCTCTGCGAGATGCTGATTCCATTTATCACCGCCAACCTGATCGACGCCATCAAAGACGGCGCCACCGTAGCCGAGATGCTTCCCACTGCAGGCTTTTTGGTGCTCATCGCGCTGACGTCACTTGCTTTTGGCGCCGCGGCCGGCGTCACCTGCAGCCATGCGAGCTGCGGGTTCGCCAAGAACCTGCGTCACGACCTGTTCTACAAGATCCAGACGTTCAGCTTTGCCAACATCGATGAGTTCTCGAGCTCCTCGCTCGTCACGCGCCTGACCACCGACATCAACAACGTGCAGCAGGCCTTTATGATGATCATCCGTATCGCCGTGCGCGCGCCGCTGGTATTGATCTTCGCCTTTACCATGGCGTTTATCATGGGCGGCAGCGTCGCCATGGTCTACCTGGTCATCATTCCGCTGCTGGGCTTTGGACTGTTCTTTATCATCTTTAAGGTGCGCCCCATCTTCTCGCGCGTGTTCCATAAGTACGACGCCCTTAACGAGTCCGTCGAGGAAAACGTCACCGGCATGCGCGTGGTCAAGAGCTATGTGCGCGAAGACTTTGAGAAGGAGAAGTTCGCGACCGCCGCACGCGACGTCCAGATGGACTTCACCCGCGCCGAGAAGCTGCTGGCCTTTAACAACCCCATGATGAACATCTGCGTCAACGGCGCGTTTGTCGTCATCATCTACCTGGGCTCCAAGCTCATCATCACGAGCCAGGGCACGCTGTTCGACGTGGGCCAGCTCTCCTCGATCTTTACCTATGGTTTCCAGGTCCTCATGAGCCTGATGCAGCTGTCGATGATCTTTGTCATGGTGACCATGGCCGACGAATCGGCGCACCGCATTACCGAGGTGTTGGCCGCCGAGCCCACGATCGCCGATCCCGCCGAGCCCGTGCTCGAGGTCGCCGACGGTTCCATCGACTTTGACCACGTGAGCTTTAAGTATTCCGCGCATGCGAAGCGCCAGGCGCTCGACGATATCGACCTGCACATTAAGAGCGGCGAGACCATCGGCATCATCGGCGGCACTGGCTCGGCCAAGTCCACGCTCGTAAACCTCATCGCCCGCCTGTACGACGCCACCGAGGGCACCGTGCGCGTGGGCGGCACGGACGTGCGCGACTACGACCTGGACGCACTGCGCCACCAGGTCGCCATGGTGCTGCAGAAAAACGTGCTGTTTAGCGGCACCATTGCCGAGAACCTGCGCTGGGGCGATCCGAATGCCACCGACGAAGAGGTCCGCGAGGCCGCGCACCTGGCCTGCGCCGACGAGTTTGTCGATGGCTTCCCCAAGGGCTACGACACCTGGATCGAGCAGGGCGGCTCCAATGTTTCCGGCGGTCAGAAGCAGCGCCTGTGCATTGCGCGTGCCCTGCTGCGTCGCCCCAAGATCTTGATCCTGGACGACTCCACCAGCGCCGTCGACACCAAGACCGACGCCAAGATCCGCGCAGGGCTGGCAAGCTATCTGCCCAACACGACCAAGCTCATCATCGCCCAGCGTATTAGCTCCGTGCAGGATGCCGATCGTATCATCGTCATGGAGGGTGGCCGCATCGCGCAAATCGGCAACCATGACGAGCTACTCAAGACGAGCGAGATCTATCGCGAGACCTTTAACTCGCAAAACAAGATGTCTGCCGAAGGCGAAGGGGCCGTCGAGGCCGGCACCGAGGCATCCGCAACGCAAGCTCAGACCCAGGAAGGAGGCGAGGCACATGAGTAAGGCAACGACCGCCGAGCGCGCGCTCAACCGCAAGGGCGGCACCATGTCGCGCCTCATCAAGACGCTTTTTGGCTTCTACCCCGTGCTTTTGCCCCTCGTCGTCGCCGGCGTGGTGCTCTGCGCCATCATCAACTCCATCGGCGCGACCTTCCTTCAGAGCGCCCTGCAGATTATTAGCGACTCGTGGCAGTCGGGCGATTGGGAAGTCGCGCAGCCCAAGATCGCACAGCTCGTGACCACCCTCGCCTGCATCTACGGCGTCGGCATCCTGTCCTCACTGTTCTGGAACCGCGCCATGGCCATCGTCACGCAGGGCTCGCTGGAGAAACTGCGCGAGAAGATGTTCAACCGCATGCAGGACCTGCCGATCCGCTACTTCGACACGCACCAGCGCGGCGACATCATGAGCCACTACACCAACGATATCGACACGCTGCGCCAGATGATCAGCCAGTCGCTGCCCAACCTGCTCATGACGACCATCGTCATCGTCACGGTATTCTTTATCATGCTGTACTACAGCGTGTGGATGTGCCTGGTCATTGTGGCCGGTGTCGCCTTTATGACCTTTATGACCAAGCTGCTCGGCTCCAACTCCGCGCGTTTCTTTATTGCGCAGCAGACCGAGCTCGGCGTGGTCGAGGGCCATATCGAGGAAGTCATGAACGGCCAGAAGGTCGTCAAGGCATTCTGCCACGAGTCTGCCGCCGAGGCCGATTTTGACGAGCGCAATGAAAAGCTCTTCGAGGTCTCGCAGAAGGCCAACATGTACGCCAACATCCTCATGCCCATCCTTATGAATCTGGGCAACCTGCTCTACGTGCTGGTGGCCCTTGCCGGCGGCATTTTCCTGGCGCTGGGCGTGCCCAACCTGAGCATCTCGGGCATGGCACTGTCCATCGCCGTCGTGGTGCCGTTCCTCAACATGACCAAGCAGTTCTGCGGACAGATCGGTCAGATCTCGCAGCAGATCAACGCCGTGGTCATGGGCCTCGCCGGCGCCGACCGCATCTTTGAACTCATCGACGAGGAGCCCGAAGCCGACGAAGGCTACGTAACACTCGTCAACGCGCAGGTGAACCCCGATACCTGGCAGCTCGAGGAGGCCGACCACCACACCGGCATGTGGGCATGGAAACATCCGCACCGCGCAACCGGCGAGATCGAGTACGTACCGCTGCGCGGCGACCTGGTCATGGACAACGTCGACTTTGGCTACACGCCCGACCACGAGGTGCTGCACGGCGTGTCCGTGTTTGCCAAGCCGGGCCAGAAGGTCGCGTTTGTCGGCGCCACCGGTGCGGGCAAGACGACCATCACCAATCTCATCAACCGCTTCTATGACATCGCCGATGGCAAGATTCGCTACGACGGCATCAACGTCAACAAGATCCGCAAGGCAGACCTGCGCCGCTCGCTGGGCGTCGTGCTGCAGGACGTGAACCTGTTCACCGGCACCGTGATGGACAACATCCGTTACGGCAACCTGGACGCCACCGACGAGGAGTGCATCGCGGCGGCAAAGCTCGCCGGCGCGGACG
>URNJ01000071.1 GCA_900549215.1 uncultured Collinsella sp. | reverse complement strand
CGGCATCGCGGCGGGCAACGTGACCGCCGGCAACGTCATCGCTATCTCGCCCTACGGCAACACCGTGGAGACCTGGACCATGACCGGCGCGGACTTCCTCGCAGCGCTCGAGCACTCGCTACAAATTAGCGACGATTGCAACGACAGCTACAAGCTTCAGCAGGCTTATGTGGCGGCCGGTCACACCGAGCAGGAGGCGCAAGACAAGTACAAGTGGCGCGATGACTCTGGCAGCGTTCTCTCCTTTGGCGGCATCAACGTGACGATTGATTGGACGCAGCCCGAAGGCAAGCGCATTGTGAGTGCCGCACTCACCAAGGACGGCAGCACGCTCGACCCCGCCAAGGCCTATACCGTCGCCACCAACAACTACATCATCACCAACACGACCGACTTCCCCACCTTCGCAAACGCTACCAAGCACACCGAGTGGGGTACCTGCGAGTCAGCGCTAAGGGCGTTGATCGGGCAGAACAGCTGGGAGAGCAAGATGGCCTCGCTCGCGGGCACCATCAGCTTTGGCTCCGCTGCCGTGGACCCCACGCCCGCACCGGCCCCGACGCCTAAGCCCTCGCCTAAGACGGACACGACGACCACGAAGGTCATCACCAAGAAGACGACCGGTAAGCTCGCCGCAACGGGAGACCGCACGCTGGCAGTAGTTGGCGCGTGCCTTATCGGCGGCATCATCGTCATCATTCTCGGCATTATCTGGAAGCGTCGACGCTAAGCTACACCGCCGGGCCTTGCAGCCCCACCGCGCAAACCTTATATCGAGCACAGAAGCCCGTCCGAATTTGATCGGACGGGCTTCTTGGTGGGTATCATGGTTGGACGATCATTAGGAGGTTTTCCCTACATGGAATTGTTTGAGCCGATTCTTCATTTCTTTGAGCAACGGTGGGTCCACAACATCATCTGGGCCGTCATCTTGGCGATAGGCACCGCCGTCGCCGCCAAGGTCGTATCCAAGACCCTGAACCATCTGCTTAACCGAGACGATAACCCGCTTCCGGCATCAAGTATCTTCATCAACATCGCGCGCGCCGTCATCTGGATGATTGGCGGCAGCTTTATCCTCGACAACTGCTTTGGCATTAACGCAAACGCGCTCGTCGCCGCTCTTGGCGTCGGCGGCATCGCCATCTCGCTCGGCTTTCAGGACACGCTGTCAAACCTTATCGGCGGCATGCAAGTGACCTTTATGGGCATCATCAAACCCGGCGACAATATCGAGGTCGGCGGCGTATCCGGCGTGGTCCAAGACATCACTTGGCGTCATACAACGATTGAGGATGCCTGTGGACAGACCATCATTGTGCCCAACTCCAACATCTCCAAGAACACGCTCGTGCATTTGATGCCCTTTGGACGCGTGGCCGTGCCCGTTGCCGTAAAGGACACGTCTAAGTGGGCTTCCCTTGACGTGCTGGCAGACGAGCTCACGAGCGCAACCAAAACGGCCGTCTCGCCCATCTCGGGCTTTGACAAAGAGCCCTACGTGCTCTTTAGCGAAATCGGCGACTTTGGCATCAAAGGAAAGATCATCTTTATCGTCAGCGACGACAGCACCACTTTCACCGCTGCCGACGCCTGCATCCGCGCCATCGCCCCCATCATCGCCTAAACCACCGCAAAGGGGTCAGGCATCTTTGTAGTGGTTTTCATTCGTGGTACCATGGTTCATATAGTTGTTTAAACGACTAAGGGAGCAACATTATGGAAGAGGCCTATCGTCAAGCACGCAAGCGCGGCGAGCAAGGACGTCGACGCGCCATTAGCCAAAGCGAGCATCCATACCTTACGGACCTCGATAGCTTGGTTGCTCAGCTCCCCTTAGGTCAGCGAGAGAATGTCGGCCTGCGGGATATTCCGCTCGAAATGGTCGTCGGCACGGTCACCAAGGGCCGTCAGTCCGCCTTTTCGTGTAACTTTATGCCCCTGCTTCCGTTTAGCACCGAGTTCGCCCGCAAGTGGTCCAACCTCTACGACATCCAGGTAACCGAGGGCTATCGCGACCCCATCATCGTTACCGAGTTTATGCATCGGTTCTATGTCCAGGAAGGCAACAAACGCGTCAGTGTCCTCAAATTCCTAGACGCCCCGACGGTTTCGGCCAAGGTCACCCGTCTCTACCCCGGCACATGGGATTCCGTCGAAAGCCGCCTGTACGGCGAGTTCTGCGCGTTTTGGCGCGTCTGCCCCCTATACGAGATCGAGTTCTCGCGCGAGGGAAGCTACGAAACGCTCGCCAAGATGCTCGGTCAGAACCTTATCGAAAAATGGCCGCAGAAAAAGGTCGATTACCTGTGCCACACCTTCCTGCTCTTTAAGCGCGCCTACCTTCGCGCAGGCGGCGACCACCTAGACATTACGCCTGCCGACACCATGCTCGTGTACCTCAATGTGTACAACCAGGACCGCCTGCTGGATACGCCGACGGATATCGTCGTAAACCGCCTGTGCAAGATTTGGCGCGAGCTGGTCATTGCCGGCAAAAATGACGAGGACAAGGTCGATCTCGTCGAAGCGCCGAGCGTCGACGAGGAGGAGACGCCCGCCAAGTCCACCTCCGGCGTGCTCAACTTCTTTATGGGCAAGACCGTCTACTCGGCGACCAACCCCCTGCGCATCGCCTTTATCCATGAGTTCCCCTGTGCGACGTCGAGCTGGGACAGCCTGCACGACCAAGGGCGTCAGTATCTCGATGAGCACTTTGGCGGTATCGTGCGCACCGAGGCGTTCGAGGACTGTCACGATCCGGACGTGTTCTACGCCGCCGTGGAAACGGCTGTCAAACATGGAGCAAACGTAATCTTCTCGACCTCGCACCGCCTGATGGAATACACGCTCAGGGCTGCCGTTGAGTATCCCCGGGTTCGGTTCCTCAACTGCTCTATCGGCCTTCCCCACCAAAGCGTCCGTTCGTACTTTGGCAAGATGTACGAGGCCAAGTTCCTCCTGGGCGCCCTTGCCGCCAGCATGGCGGACAACCATCGCATCGGCTACCACGCGTCGGTCTTCGCATCCGGCGCGCTCAGCGAGATCAATGCCTTTGCCATCGGTGCCTCGCTGCTCGACCCCCGTGCGCAAATTATCCTGACCTGGGGCGATGTGCCCGCCGGAGGCCTTGCCGAGGCCATGTGCCGCGAAGGCGTGAGCGTCATGACCGGCGCTGACATGTCAAAGTCACTCGAAGACCCCACGGCCTACGGGCTTCACCGCCTGGTCGATGGCAAGGTTGCCGGCATCGCCATGCCGGTATGGAATTGGGGCCGATACTACGAGCTTATCGTGCGAAGTCTGCTGCATGGCACCTGGGATGAGACCAGCGACGACAAGCAGGTTCGCGCCGTCAACTACTGGTACGGCATGAGCTCGGGCGTTATCGATATCCGTTACGCTCCGGGCCTACCCTACCAGACGCGCAAACTCGTGCAGTTGCTCCGCAACGGCATTGTCGAGGGCTCCATCAACCCCTTTGGCGGCGAGCTCCACAGCCAGAGCGGCGTGGTACAGATCGAAGGCTTCCCCCCGCTGCCGAGCACGCAGATTGTCGAGATGAATTGGCTGGCGGATAACGTGGTAGGCACCATTCCGCAGCTCGACGATGAGCCGAAAGTCCCTGCCCTATGAAAATCCTTGCCATAGCCGATACCGAAGAACGATGCCTTTGGGAGTGCTTTCGCAAGGAACGCTTTGAGGGAGTCGACTTGATTTTGTCAGCCGGCGATCTGGACCCGGACTATCTTGAGTTTTTGGTTACGGTCATCAACAAACCGCTCATCTACGTGCGTGGCAATCACGATGACCGCTACGCACGTCATGCACCGGGCGGATGTATCTGCGTAGAAGACAGCGTGTACACGTACCGAGGGATTCGCATTGCGGGCCTTGGCGGGTCCATGCGTTATCGCGACGGCGCCAACATGTACACCGAACGCGAGATGTCCAAGCGCATGCGTAAGCTGTCGCGTAAGGTTAGGATGGTCGGCGGGTGCGACATTCTGCTTGCCCATGCGCCCGCCGCCGGTATGGGTGATCTGGACGATCTGCCGCATCGAGGGTTTGAGTGCTTTAACACTGCGCTTGAGTCCTGGGGAGCCGACTACATGGTGCATGGGCATGTACACCAAAGCTATGGTCGCGACTTTCAACGCGAGCGGCAGCATGTGTGTGGAACGACGATCATCAACGCCTGCGGCTATACGCAGTTTGAGCTCGACCAGACGCGCTACCCCATCCGTGGCTGGCAGGCAGCCTGGCTCAATTCGCAAACCATGCGCCGCGAGCTCAAACGCCACGATGCCATCGAGTCCTCAACCGCCAGAACACCCTGGTAACCACCACAAAGGGGACACTGTCACCTTTGTGGTGGTTTTGACGCGATAGCAAGAAACCCGGTCCTGCGCAGGGCAGAACCGGGTTTCTTTAGCAATGCTTGCTTTGCTCAGGCAGTAACTAGCAGTTACTCAGCCAGGAAGTCACGCTGGACAGCGGGATCGACCTTGACGCCAGGGCCCATGGTGGAAGACACGGAGATGGACTTGACGTACTTGCCCTTAGCAGAAGAGGGCTTGACGCGCAGGATCTCGGTGTACAGGGCAGCGTAGTTCTCGACGAGCTGCTGCTCGGAGAAGGACTTCTTGCCCAGGGGCACGTGGCAGATGCCGTAGCGGTCGGCGCGGTACTCAACGCGGCCAGCCTTGAGCTCGGAGACCATCTTGGCGACGTCCATGGTCACGGTGCCGAGCTTAGGGTTCGGCATGAGGCCACGGGGACCAAGGATCTTACCGATGCGGCCAACCTTAGCCATCATGTTCGGCGTAGCGATAGCGGCGTCGAAGTAGATCTCGCCCTTCTGAATCTGGGCGACGAGCTCATCGGAGCCGATGATGTCGGCGCCGGCCGCCTCGGCCTCACGGGCCTTCTCGCCCTCGGCGAAGACGGCAACACGAACGGTCTTGCCGGTGCCGTGAGGCAGGGAGATGGAACCACGGATGTTCTGGTCAGCCTTACGAGTATCGATGCCCAGACGGAAGTGGGCCTCGACGGTCTCGTCGAACTTGGCGGTGTCGAGCTCCTTGATGAGCTTGGCAGCCTGAAGGGGGGTGTAGAGCGTGGCGCGGTCGATCTTCTCGGCAGCGGCGTTATAGCTCTTACCATGCTTAGCCATGTGCATTACCTCCTGTGGTTAAACGGGCGTGAGCCCTCCCACATCGTATCGTGTGCCCTATTGCACACATTTAACGGGCGCCCCGGTCGGAGCACCCGTCGTTACCATAAGAAATCGCTACTCAGCGATGGTGACGCCCATGGAACGGGCGGTACCGGCGATGATCTTCTTGGCGGCGTCAATGTCGTTGGCATTGAGGTCCGGCATCTTGATCTCGGCGATCTTGGTGAGCTGCTCCTGGGAGAGCTGACCAACCTTGTCGGCCTGGGGCTTAGCGGAACCAGACTTGAGGTTCAGTTCCTTCTTGATGAGGTGAGCCGCCGGCGGGGTCTTGGTGATGAAGGAGAAGGACTTATCCTCGTAGACAGAGATCTCAACGGGGATGATGTCGCCCTTCTTGTCCTGTGTCTCGGCGTTAAAGGCCTGGCAGAACTGCATGATGTTCACGCCAGCAGCGCCCAGGGCGGGGCCGACGGGAGGAGCGGGGTTAGCTGCACCAGCAGGAATCTGGAGCTTAATGACGTTGGCAACCTTCTTCTCAGCCATGGTCATTCCTTTCGAATCACGAGTGTGAAGTACTTGCTATATCGTAAGCACGCACGTGTTAGAAGCACTCCTGAGATGAGCAGTCACAGAAGAAGCACGCTCGCGCGAACGGACGAAAACTTAAGCGATGACAGCGACCTGGTTAAAGTCGAGCTCGACCGGCGTCTCGCGGCCAAAGATCATCAGCGTGACCTTGAGCTTGCCAGCCTCGGTGTTAACCTCGGAGACCTTGCCATCAAAGTCGGTAAGCGGGCCATCGGTGACGCGGACGGACGTACCGACCTCAATATCAACCGAGGTGCGCTTGGGCGAATCGCCCTTACCGGGACGACGAGTCATCTTGTTGTACTCGTCGCGGGAAAGCGGAGCGGGCTTGCCGTTGCCGCCTAGGAAACCGGTGACGCCAGGCGTGTTACGAACACACGTCCAAGCATCGTCATCCATCTCCATGCGGACCAGGACATAACCCGGGAAGATCTTGGAATCCTTGGTCTCACGCTTGCCACCCTCTTTAATCTCGGTGACGCGCTCCATAGGAATCTCGATATCAAAGATACGGTCCTGCATGCCCATAGTCTCGATGCGATGCTCGAGATCGGACTTAACGCGGTTCTCGTATCCAGAGTAAGTGTGAACGACGTACCAACGCTTAGACATGGTTTAGCCCCTCAATCCAGAGAACAGAGCAAGAGCCTCGCCAAAGCCAGCATCGAGCAGAGCGATGACGACGCCGACGACGATCAGAGAAGCGCAAACAACAACCGAGTAGTTCACGAGCTCCTTCTTATCGGGCCACGTGACACGCTTCATCTCGGACTTGACCGAAGCGAAATACTTCTTGGTGCGGGCGAAGAAACCAGGCTTCTCGTTCTTCTTGGACTTCGCAGCCTTCTCGTTCTTCTTGGCAACGGCCTTCTTGGCCTCAACCTTGGAGTTGGCGGCAGCTTTGTTGGCAGGTGCCGGCTGCTGAGCCTTCTTCTTGTTCTTCTTGTTGGCCATTTGGGTTACCTCCGCGCAATGCGCTTATACATGAGTAAACCGTAAGCCCCCAAGTGGGAGCTTACGGAATAATGACTGGCACGCCAGGAAGGACTCGAACCCTCAACACTCGGTTTTGGAGACCGATGCTCTACCAATTGAACTACTGGCGTATGTGACTAGAGACTAGCGAGTCTCTTTGTGCAGCGTGTGGTGACGGCACCAGGGGCAATACTTCTTGATCTCCATACGATCAGGCATGGTCGACTTGTTCTTGGTGGTCGTATAGTTGCGGCGCTTGCACTCAGTGCACGCAAGAGTAACTAGAGTACGCATGTATCCTGAACCTTTCATTTCCGCCCCGTACGGGCACGAGTTGTTACTTTATCAGCTCAACGTAAGTGCTGTCAATGAAAACCTCGAGTCAATTGGTTCTCGGTGGATCCATTCATATTTGGAACACATCAATGAAGCCATCGAGATCTAATCGACGGTGCATCCAGGACCATTATCGATCCTCTCGACACCAGCAACGGCTCAATATCCATTGCAGAAAAGAACCCGGCACCCCTATAAGTGCCGGGTTCTCTAAGTCAGCTATATCAAAGAGCTAATTTACTCAATGATCGTGGAGACGATGCCCGAACCGACGGTGTGGCCACCCTCGCGGATAGCGAAGCGCAGGCCCTCCTCCATGGCGATCGGGTGGATGAGGTCGCCCTCGATGGTGATGTGGTCACCAGGCATAGCCATCTCGGTGCCCTCGGGGAGCTTGACCGTACCGGTAACGTCGGTGGTACGGAAGTAGAACTGAGGACGATAACCATCGAAGAACGGGGTGTGACGGCCGCCCTCCTCCTTGGTCAGAACGTAGATCTCGCCGGTGAACTTGGTGTGCGGGGTAACCGAACCGGGCTTGCAGAGAACCTGGCCGCGCTCGATGTCCTCGCGCTTGATGCCGCGGAGCAGCAGACCGACGTTGTCGCCAGCCTCGCAGAAGTCCATGGACTTACGGAACATCTCGATACCGGTAACGACGGTGTTCTGGGTATCCTTGATGCCGACGATCTCGACGGGCTCGTTGAGCTTGAGCTCACCGCGCTCGACACGGCCGGTAGCAACGGTACCACGGCCGGAGATGGTCATAACGTCCTCAACGGCCATCAGGAACGGGAGGTCGTTGTTACGAGCAGGCGTTGGGATGTACTCGTCGACGGCCTTCATGAGCTCGCGGATAGCGTCCATCCACTTGGCGTCGCCCTCGAGAGCGCCCAGAGCGGAACCACGGATGACGGGGATGTCGTCGCCGGGGAAATCGTACTCGGAGAGGAGCTCACGGGTCTCCATCTCGACGAGGTCGATGAGCTCGTCATCGTCGACCATGTCGCACTTGTTCAGGAAGACGACGATGTAGGGAACGCCGACCTGACGGGCGAGCAGGATGTGCTCGCGGGTCTGAGCCATGGGGCCGTCGGTAGCGGCGATAACCAAGATAGCGCCGTCCATCTGAGCAGCGCCGGTGATCATGTTCTTGATGTAGTCAGCGTGGCCCGGGCAGTCAACGT
>URNJ01000070.1 GCA_900549215.1 uncultured Collinsella sp. | reverse complement strand
CGCCCGGCAACATTGTGGCCGTTCGTCCCCTGAAGGACGGCGTCATCGCCGACTTCGACGTTACCGAGGCCATGCTCCGCTACTTTATCGACAAGGCGTCCGAGAAGCGCTATCCGTGGACTCCGCGTCCGCGTGTTGTCGTCTGCGTTCCCTCCGGCGTCACGTCGGTCGAGAAGCGCGCTGTCTTTGAGGCCACGATCCAGGCCGGCGCTCGCCAGGCCTACCTGATCGAGGAGCCCATGGCTGCTGCTATCGGCGCCGACCTGCCTGTCGAGGAGCCCACCGGCTCCATGGTCATCGACATCGGTGGCGGTACCACCGAGGTCGCTGTTATCGCTATGGGCGGCATCGTCGTCTCGCAGTCCATCCGTATTGCCGGTGACGAGTTCGACCAGGCCATCCTCACGCACGTTCGCGATGCCTACAACCTGGCCATCGGCGAGCGTACGGCAGAGGACATCAAAATCAAGGTCGGTTCCGCCGTGCCGCTCAAGGACGAGCTCGACGTCGAGGTCAACGGCCGCGACGTGATCACCGGTCTGCCCAAGACCGTGCGCATCGAGAGCGAGGAGATTCGTCGCGCACTCAACAAGCCACTCGACGAGATGGCCAAGGCCGTCAAGGACGCACTCGACGCTACGCCTCCCGATCTTGCCTCGGACCTTATGTACTACGGCATTTTGCTGACCGGTGGCGGTGCGCTGCTGCGCGGTCTCGACGTGCGCCTGCGCGATGAGACCGGTGTTTCGGTCAACGTCAGCCCCACGGCGCTCGATAACGTCGTTAACGGCTGCGCCCGCGTGCTCGAGGCCAATGCGTTTGATGGCGGCTTCGTCCAGACCAATGCTTAATTTCCAAAAGGTGGATTCCATTTGGCACGATCTTCGGGTTTCTCCACAAATATGAATACCAAGCGACAATCAACGGGTATGCGCCCGTTGATTGTTTTCAGCCTGATTTCGGTGTTGCTGCTCACGTTTTACATCCGCGAGGGCGAGGCAGGGCCGATTCATGCCGTGCGTTCGGGCGTAACGACGATTACCTCTCCGGTGCGCTTTGTGGGCTCGGCTGTGGCGGCTCCCTTCAATGCGATTGGCAACGTGTTCTCTAACCTAACGGCGTCGCAGGACACGCTCGACGAGCTCAAGAAGCAAAATGAGGAGCTGACCTCTAAGGTCGCCGAGCTTTCTGAGGCTCAAAAGACTGCCGAGCGCCTGGAGGGCCTGGTCGGGCTGCAGTCGACCTACAACCTCAAATCGACCGCTGCTCGTATCGTTGGTGCCTCGGGCGATGCCTGGACCTCGACCGTAACCATCGACAAGGGCTCTGCCGACGGCCTTACCATCAACATGCCCGTGACGAGTTCTGCCGGTGTTATCGGCCAGATTATCGAGGTATCGGCCAAGACCTCCACCGTGCGCCTGATTGGCGACGAGAACTCGGGCGTGTCCGCCATGGTGCAGGACACGCGCGCCCAGGGTATGCTGCAGGGTCAGGCTGACGGCACGCTGCGTCTTGAGTACGTGAGCGTCGACTCCGATGTTAAGGTTGGCGACATCATCGTGACCTCGGGCATCGGTGGCGTGTTCCCCAAGGGCCTTCCGCTCGGCACCGTCTCGTCGGTCGAGAAATCGGCAAACGACGTGTACTACACCATTGTGGTGCGCGCCCAGACCACGGCCGAGAACAACGAGGAAGTGCTGGTCATCACCTCGCTGACCGACGAACAGTCGGCCTCGGATGAGGACGTGAGCACGGCCAACAGCACGCCGCAGGGAACGTCGCGCGATGCTGCGACCAAGACGAAGGACGAGAGCTCGGATGACAGTTCCGACACGTCCGAGACGACCGATTCCGGCTCGAGCGAATAGGGGGCATGTCCATGGATCTACACGAGCAGGGGATGAGCTCCCGCACGTTTGTAATCGCCGCCATCGTGTGCGTGCTGCTGCAGGCAGGCCTGGCACCGCAGATCTCCATTGCGGGCGGTCGCGTCAACTTCATGATTATCCTGGTGTGCCTAAGCGTGTTCTCGGGCGACCCGGCCCGTGCCGTCGTGTGCGGTTTTTGCAGCGGCTTGTTCTATGACCTGTCCGCTGCCGTGCCGGTGGGCGTTATGTCGCTCCTGCTGACCGTGGGTTCTTTTGCCCTGGTGCACAGCGCCGTCGGTCAGACGGGCGGTACCCCGAGTGCGCGCGGCGTCACCGTGGGCGCCTTTGCGCTCGTCATTAATGTGATTTACAGCATCATCTTGCTGTTTATGGGTTTGGAGACGAGCTTTGTCGTGGCGATCTTCGGCCATGCGCTGCCGTCCTCGATCCTGACGGGTCTGGTTGCCATTCCGTTTTTGATGTCCGGCGTCGTGCCGCAGTCCGGCTATGGATTCTCCGCACGTGGCGGACGCCAGTCGGGTATGCGCTTTAAGCCCAAGACCCGCAAGCTCAAATAGGGGAGGCCCGTAGATGTCTTCCCAGTTGACGGTTATTATCGCCGGTATCGTGCTGGTTGTGGCCATCGTGGTCGCGCTGGTCATCATGCGTCGTGGCGATTCCCGTTTTACCTACGATACGCAGCATGGAACGGCCCCGCGCGCCACCGAGGGCGAGGGCAATACCGCGGCGACCGCCTTTAAGGGCCGCTTTTCCATCCTCACCACGGGTGTGGGCGCGATGTTTGCGGCACTTGCCGTCAAGCTGTGGGGCATGCAGATGGTCTCGTCGGACTATTACGAGAAGCAGGCCAATAGTAATCAGACTCGCACCGTTACCACACCCGCTGTGCGCGGCCGCATCCTCGACCGCAATGGCGTGGCGCTTGTCCAGAACCGTCCCTCACTTGCTGTCGTGGCCTACCGCGACCTTGCCGAGGATGAGGTTCTGGTTCGCCATCTTGCCAACGTGCTTGGAATGCCTTATGTGGCGGTCCTTCGCAATATTCAGGACAATACAGAGGGCGCTCAGAGCCTGCATACCATCGCGACGGACGTCCGTCGCTCCACGGTTGCCTATATTCAGGAGCATGCCGGCGAGTTCCCGGGCGTCAAGATTGCCGAGCGTACCGAACGCCAGTATCCATACGGCGAGACGGCATGCCATATCTTGGGCTATACCGGCACCATTACCTCCGAGCAGCTCGAGGCCCAGAATAAGAAAACCTCTGGCGATGATGATGCTTCTGCTGGCAAGATTACGTACCAGTCGGGCGATATCGTGGGCCAGGCGGGCGTTGAGAGCTACTACGAAAACCTGCTGCAGGGTATTCGTGGCGAGCAGACCGTCAAGGTCGATGCCTCGGGCAATGTGACCGGTCAGGCCGGCGCTGTGCCCGCGAAGGCCGGCTCCGACATTAAGCTCACGCTCGACCTTAAGATCCAACAGGCCTGTGAGACGGCGCTGGCGAGCGCTATCGAGCTTGCCAAGACCACCGGCTACAGCAATGCCGGCAACGGCGCTGTGGTGTGTCTCGATCCCAACAATGGCGAGATCCTGGGCATGGCGAGCGAGCCCAAGTTTGATCCGTCCGTCTTTATCGGCGGCGTCTCAAATGACGTGTGGACCGAGCTAAATGATGACAAGGGTTCGCACCCGCTGCTCAACCGCGCCATTAGCGGACAGTACATGTCGGCCTCGACCATCAAGCCGCTCTCGGCACTGGCCGGTCTTGAGTTTGGAACCTACACTTCAACGCAGACAACCAACTGCACGGGCTATTGGACGGGCCTGGGCAAGTCGTGGGGCAAGTACTGCTGGCTGCATTCCGGCCACGGCACCATGACGCTGCAGTCGGGTATCGCCAACTCGTGCGACCCCGTCTTCTACGACATGGGCAAGGCGTTTTTTTATGACGAGCAGCATTCCGAGGGCCTGCAGGAGGTCTTTCGTCGCTGGGGCCTGGGCAAGACCTGCGGTATCGATCTGCCGAGTGAAGGCGCGGGCCGTATTCCCGATGCCGAGTGGAAAGAGTCGTACTTCACCGACGCCTCTGCCGAGGACCGCAAGTGGAATGCCGGCGATATGACCAACATTGCCATCGGTCAGGGCGACATCCTGGTGACGCCCCTGCAGATGGCGTGTGCCTATATGGGTCTTGCCAACGGCGGCAAACAGTACGTGCCTCACGTGTTTTTGTCTGCCGTGTCGCGCGATGGCGACGGCGATGCCTATAAGTACAACGGCAAGGGCAAGAAGAAGCGCCTGGAGGCCAAGATCAACAGCGATTCGGATTTGGCTCTTGTTCGCAACGGCATGCACGACGTGATTTACACGGCATCGACGTCCCTGGCGGCTCACTTTGGCACCCTGACGCCGCAGGTATACGGCAAGTCGGGCACGGGCGAGAAAAGTGGCGAGGATGAATACGCGTGGTTCTGCGCCTATGCACCGGCCGATGACCCCAAGTATGTCGTCGCTACCGTCCTGGAGCAGGGCGGCGGTGGCTCAGATACCGCGATGCATGTCGTGCGCGACGTGCTCGGCGTGATTTATGGCGAGCCCGATACCTCTTCGGCCTCGGGCGATTCTTCGGTTCGATAGGAGGTTGCGATGGATTTTTCTCCGGCGGATCTGTTCCGTTCAACCAAGACCGGCTCTCGCAGCAGCCTGGACCGTGTCAACAAGCAACTTTCGGCCTCGCGCGGCACGTTTCGCCAAAAGGTGCATATCGGTGTGCTCGTGGCTACTGTGGCTCTCGTCGCCTACGGTGCCATCATTATCTGGTCGGCTTCGCAGTTTAAGGCCGACGCTTCGTTCTCACGCCATCTGCTGGGAATTGGCATCGGAGCGGTGCTGGCGGTGCTGGTCTGGCGTACCGACCTGCGCGGTATTTCCAATTTCTCGACGGCGTTGCTCGTCATCGACCTGATCGTGATCCTCTCGCCCAAGATTCCGGGTCTGTCCTATACAGGCGGTCTGGGCATGACGGGCTGGATCAAGATTCCCGGTATCGGTCTTACCTTCCAGCCGGTCGAGCTCGCCAAGCTCATCACGATCTTCTTTATTGCTACGCTTGGCTCGCAGTATAACGGTCGCATCGATACCGTTCGCGACTACGTCAAGCTCTGCGGCATGCTGTCCATTCCGTTTTTGGCCGTCGTTGCCATGGGCGACCTGGGCTCGGGCCTGGTCGTGCTTGTTTCGGGCGCCATCGTCATTTGTATGAGCGGTGCACGCCGCGAATGGGTGCTGTCGACTCTGGCCCTGCTCGTGGGCCTGGTGGCCCTCGTTCTGGCGCTCGATTCGGTCTTTGATTCGTTGCTCGGCCACGATGTGCTCATCAAGCAGTATCAGATGAACCGTCTGACGGTCTTTATCGACCCCGATAATGCCGATTCGGACGATGCCTACAACCTGCAGCAGTCGCTTATCGCCGTTGGCTCGGGCGGCTTCTTTGGTAAGGGTTTGGGCCATGCGACGCAGTCGGCCGGCGGCTTTCTGCCTGAGTTCCACACCGACTTCGTCTTCGCCTTCCTGTCCGAGACCTTTGGTTTTTGCGGTTCCTTTTTTCTCCTGTGCCTCTACGTGCTGCTGATCTTTTCGACGATTCGCGTCGCCTTTAAGTGTGAGTCGCTGTTCCTGCGTCTGTCGTGCGTAGGTATCGTCGGCATGTGGGCATTCCAGACCTTTGAGAACATCGGCATGTGCATCGGCATGATGCCGATTACCGGTATTCCGCTACCGTTTATTAGCTTTGGTTCGTCTTCGATGATGATCCAACTGCTGACGGTGGGTATCGTACAATCCATATGGCGGCATCGTTCGGGCGCCGCGTAACCGCTGGAGGGGTTTGCTATGAAAATTCCCGTAGATAAGCTGACCCGCGCTTTTAAGATGGGCGCGTCCGTTAAGAAGGATTCCGATACGCCGGTGCGCGTCTCGGTCTATCTGGATTCGTCCGCCTCGCGCTTTCTGGCCGAGACGGTGCGTGACGCCTTTGTGCCGCAGACGACCTCGGGCATTGTGCGCGTCGAGCGTCTGGGGGAGGAGCGAATTGCTCCAAAGACCGATACCGATGTGGTGCTGGTGCTCTCGTGTGGTTCCGACCGCTTGGAGAGTGCCGTGCAGGAGCTCGTGATCGCCGGCGCGCCCGTGTGCGTGCTTGCCGAGTCTGCTGTGGAGGTGCCGTTTATCGAGGAGTCCACGCCCATGCTCGGTGTGGTGGCGGCAACCGATAAGACGTATCTGCTCGAGACGCTTGCCCGCTGGATTCTCGATCGCACCGACAAGGAAACGGCTTTTGCGGCGAACTTTGCCTTCATGCGCATCGCGGCGGCCAATCGTATCATCACCTCGTGTGCGCTCACCAATATGGCGACCGGGGCTTTGGTGTTTTTGCCGGGCACCGATTATCCCGTTATGGCGCTGGCGCAGGTGGGCATGCTCTTTGAGCTCGCTGCCGTCTTTGGACGCGGCATTAAGCCTGAGCGCGGCTACGAGGTCGCGGGCGTGCTTGCCGGCGGTCTTGTGATCCGCGCGGTCACCCGCGCGCTCGTCAAGCAGACGCCGCATATTGGGTTTGCCGTCAAGGCGCTCGCTGCTGCCGCGGGCACCTATGGCATGGGCCGTGCGCTCGTTTCGCTCTACGAGCGCGATGTCGACTACAGCCGTGCTAACGAGGTGGTCACTGCCACGTTTTCCCGCGTTCGCGATCTGGTGACTGCGGTCGCGGGCGCTACCCGTCCTATGGCGTCCTATCAGGACGCATCAGATCTCGCTGCTTAGGGGTTTTCCGTTGCGCGTTGCATACCAAGACTGTTTTCATTTAATTGAGCCGTTGCTCGCCAAGGTCGAGAAGCCGAGTCGCTATATCGATCACGAGTGGGGCACGCTTTCCAAGGCCGATGCCGACTACCGTTGCTGCCTGATCTACCCGGATGTGTACGAGGTCGGTCTGCCCAACCAGGGCATCGCCATCCTCTACAACATCCTTAACCAGGCCGAGGGCATCTCCTGCGAGCGCGGCTATGTGCCGTGGCCCGATATGGGTGACGCCATGCGCGAGGCAGGCATTCCGCTGCTGTCGCTCGAGGGTGCAGCGCCGGTCGCTTCGTTTGATATCGTCGGCCTGCATGTGCCGCACGAGATGGCGGTGACGAACTTCCTCGAGGCACTCGACCTCGCTGGTATTCCGCTGTTAGCGGCTGACCGCACCGAGGACGACCCCATTATCATCGCCGGCGGCCCCTCGGTGTACAACCCCGAGCCGTACGCGGCCTTCTTCGATGTTATCCTCATCGGCGAGGGCGAGGAATCGCTGCTCGAGACCTGCCAGTTGCATCGCCGTCTGCGTGACGAAGGAGTCCCGCGCGCGCAGATTGTCGAGCAGCTTGCATCCATTGCCGGCAACTACGTGCCGTCGCTCTATGAGGTTTGTCACGACGAGCCCTGCTCGCCGCATGGCTACACCGTGCCGCGTGAGGGCAAGGATGCGCCGACCGTGGTCTACAAGCGCGTCGTCGTGGATTTCGGCGCCACGAATCCGCTGTCGCAGTCGTGCGTGCCCTATGCGCAGCTGGTCCACGACCGCCTGTCTATCGAGATCCTGCGCGGCTGCGCCCGCGGCTGTCGTTTTTGCCAGGCCGGCATGACGTATCGCCCGGTGCGTGAGCGCTCGGCCGACCAGATCGTCTCGTCGGTGATTCAGGGTCTGGAAAAGACCGGCTATGACGAGGTGTCGCTGACCTCGCTCTCCACGACCGACCACTCCTGCATTCGCGATGTGCTCGGCAGGCTCAACCATCGCCTGGAGGATACGGGTATTCGCGTGTCTATTCCGTCGCAGCGCCTGGATTCGTTTGGCGTGGATATGGCCGAGTCGGTCGCCGGCGAAAAGAAGGGCGGCCTGACGTTCGCGCCCGAGGCCGGCAGCCAGCGCATGCGCGACATCATTAACAAGAACGTGACCGAGGAGGACCTGGACCGTGCGGCCAAGGCGGCCTTCGAGGCCGGTTGGAACCGCATGAAGCTCTACTTTATGATGGGCCTTCCCGGCGAGCGCGACGAGGACATCGTGGCCATCGCCAATCTGGCCGATCACGTGCTGGAGCTCGGTCGTTCCGTGGTGCCCAAGGCTCGTCGCGGCTCGATCTCGGTGTCGATCTCGGTTTCGGTCTTTATCCCCAAGGCTGCCACGCCGTTCCAGTGGTGCCCGCAGCTCGACTACGACGACGTCAAGCGTCGCCAGAAGCTGCTCATCACGAGCGTTCGCAACCGTGCCGTCCGCGTTCATTACCACGATGCCGAGACCTCGCTCATCGAGGCTGCGCTGTCCCGCGCCGGTCGTGACATGACGCCCGTCATCATCGACGCTTGGCGCTCGGGCTCTCGCTTTGACGCCTGGGTAGAGCATTTCTCGCTCGATAACTGGAAGGAAGCTGCTGCCAAAAACGGCATCGACCTCAATGAGCTCGTGCACCTGCCCTACGAGTTAGACTGGCGCCTGCCGTGGGAGCACGTGAGCCCCGGCTGCACGCGCGGCTTCCTCGAGCGC
>URNJ01000069.1 GCA_900549215.1 uncultured Collinsella sp. | reverse complement strand
TGGTGGACACGTTGACCTCGACGCCGTCACCGGCGACGGCCCCGGCCCCGGCCCCCGCAGCCACAAACCCGTCCTCGCCCAGCTCAACGCCACCGTCCCAAGTAGCGGCGCCGCCCACGGTAAGCGGATCGCCGCCGGCGCGCATCACGGCCTCTTTCTGGTCCAGGATGCCGCACGCCTCCACGATGGCATCGATCACGGTCTCGGGGCGAATGGCGCACCCAGGCGCGTACACATCCACGGGAATTGCGCGGTCCACGCCGCCGGTCACGTTATAGGCATCGCGGAACACGCCGCCCGAACACGCGCAGATGCCGCAGGCCACCACGCACTTGGGCTCGAGCATCTGGTTGTAAATCTGGCGCACGACAGGCAGGTTCTGGACATTGACCGACCCCGTCACCAAAAAGATGTCCGCATGCTTGGGGTTGCCGGTGTTGACCACGCCAAAGCGTTCCGCATCGAACAGCGGCGTGAGCGAGGCCAACACCTCGATATCGCATCCGTTGCAGCTCGAGCCGTCGTAATGAATAACCCACGGCGAGCGCGACATTTTATGATCCATGGATGCCGCCTCCTAAATAAATACGTCGACGAGGATGGGCATAAGGTTGAGCAGGCCAAACACCAGCGCCACGCCCCATCCGAGCCTAAAGCAGCTGCGCCAGGTGCTGCGTGCGAAGGTGTTGTCGATCAGGACCTCGACAAAATACGTCGCGGCCATCACGACCAGGGCTACAACCCAGCTCACGGGGTTGTCCCAAACAAAGAACATGCCCACCCACATCAAAAACAGCACGGTCTCGCACCAGTGCATAAGGGTCATCTTGGCCAGCGTGCCGCCGCTCATCTCGGTGGCGACGCCCTGGACGATCTCCTGATGCGCATGATGCGAGTACGAAAGGTCAAACGGCGACTTGCGCAGCTTGATGGTAAGCACCGCGAGCAACGCGAGGAAAATGGGCGCGCTGTACACGATGATAGGGGCCGACTGCCCCGTCACAGCAATGGAATCGAAGCTGTCGGTGGCAAGGTACAGGCCCACACTCATCAGCAGAACGGCGGGCTCGTAACTCATGACCTGCAGCAGCTCGCGGTCGGCGCCGACCTGAGCAAACGGGCTTTGCGTCGAGGCGGACGCCAACACCACAAAGATCGCGGCGAGGGTAACCATAAACGCGCACAGCAGCGTGTTGGAGCCCGACACAAAGATGCCGCCGCCCACCACGGTAAAGATGAGCGCGCACGCCATGTAGGTGTCGTCCATGGTGTTTACGCTGGCGGGGGCCTTGCGCAGGAGCTTGGCCACATCGTAGAAGGGTTGTAGCAGGCGCGGGCCCACGCGGCCCTGCATGCGAGCCGAAAGCTTACGGTCAACGCCGTCGATCAGGCCACCAACCAAAGGCGCAATCAAGGCAAACGCCACGGTGCCAATAAAGATGCCCACGACGCCCGAACCTTCAAAATACTTGCCGCGCAACACCGAGGGCGCGCTCATGGCAAGCCGCTCGGGCCCAATCCACGCGCAACACAGCAGCGCAAACAAGATAATGCTGCAGCACACGACGCTACCCGCGGGGCCAATACGCTTCTCGCCAAGGGCGTCCTCCGAGTACCAATTGCGCTTTTCGGCCTTCACCTCGCGTCCCATCGAGCCGCGGAAATGGCGATATTTGTCGGTTCCCACGCCCGAAAGGTACACGTTGACGTGCGGCTTATTGCTCACGCGGAACGACGTCAGCAGCACCACGGCGATAAACGCTACGATAACCACCATCAGATACATGGCGTCCTTGCCAATAACGTACGGCACGCGTCCAAACACCATGGCGAGATAGGGCGATACCAGACCGCTCGAGATAACCGGAAACGCCACGCAGCACAGAATCAGCAGCGCGGCGATGGTGTTGAGCGCCATCCATTCGGTCTTATGGACATTGACCTCGACGTTTTGAGCCGTGGGGTCGACGCCCGAAAGCTTGGCAAGCCACTTGCCCCAAAAATAGAACGTCGCGGCCGAGCCAAAGGCCAGCACCATGATCATGAGCACGTTGCCGGTCTGCGCAAACGCCACCAGGGCGCCCCACTTGGACACGAGCATGCCAAACGGCGCCACAAACATGCCCATGATGCCCAGCATCATAAGGCGCGTCAGGTGCGGCATGCGGCTGAACATACCGTCCATGTCCTCGATATTGCGGCTGCCGATATGATGCTCGGCCGTGCCCACGCACAGGAACAGCAGCGACTTTGCCACCGTGTGGAACAGGATTAGGAAGATGGCGGCCCATACGGCCTCGGGCGCGCCGACACCCAAGCAGGCGCTGATAAGGCCCAAGTTGGAAATGGTGGAGTACGCGAGCACACGTTTGGCGTTGCTCTGCGAGATGGCCATGAGGGCAGCGAGCAAAAACGTGATGGCACCCACACTCGTGACCATAAAGCCGGTCACGGGATAGATGGCATAGAGTGGGCTCAGCTTGACCATCAGGAACACGCCGGCTTTGACCATGGTTGACGAGTGCAGCAGGGCGCTCGTGGGCGTGGGGGCAACCATGGCACCCAACAGCCACGTGTGGAACGGCATCTGTGCGGCCTTGGTGAGCGCGGCGAGCGACAACAGAATGACCGGCATCACCAGCAGCGCAGATTGCGCGGTTCCGGCGCCGGAAAGCTCGATCATGCCCGAGATGGTCAGCGGCATGCTGTTAACGTGCAGGTACATGAGTCCGGCCAAAAACGCGATGCCGCCCAGCATGTTGAGGATGATCTGGGTGAAGGCATTCTTGATGGCCTCGGGCGTGCGCGTGTAGCCAATCATAAGGAACGAGCACACGGTGGTGATTTCCCAGCCGCAGAACAGCCACTCAAGGTTGTCGCTCGTCACGATGACGAACATGGCTGAGAGGAACAGGAACATAAGCGCCAGGAACTGCGGGCGACGGTCGGGCGCGGTCTGCCCGCGCAGCGCAGCCTCGTGCTCGTCGTGGGCCTGGAAGTCCTTCATGTAGCCCAGGGCATACACGCAGATAAGGCTGCCGACGATGCCGACGGCGAGGACCATGATCACGCTCATGTAGTCCAGGTAGAGCGGGGTTGCGGTGACGGCTTCGGTCGCGGGCAGCGTCATGGCTGCAAAGGCGAGCGAGCCCACCAACTGGACTACGCTGAGCACCGTGGTGAGCGCGTTCCTATATTTGTACGCGTTGTACAGGATGACGGCGCACAGGATGACGTCGATAACGGAACTGATGATCGAGAGCACATGCGAGGTGCCGGGGGCAACCTCAAAGCTCTGCGGACCCGTGCCAAAAAACATGACGGCGACTACAACTGTCACCGCCATAATAATGCCGGAGCCTATGAGCCCCACCGCATCGCGGGTGCGGTCACCGCGCGCGAGCAGCATGCCCAGCGCCGGTACCAGCGGAAACAGGGTAAGGAAATACAGTAGCGTCATACCATCACTCCCCCATGCAAAAACGCTGCAATTGTTTAACGTTATAGCTCAATTACGGGGTTGCGGTGGCAGGTTTTCGGTCAACTGGGGAGTTTTAGGCGTACGGGGCAAGGAGTCTGTCCGCATTGGAGTAGAGGGGTGACGTCCCTTTACCGCAGCGACGGACGCGCGGGCCACTGCGCGCGGTTTATTGGGCACTTTGGAGGATGTCCCAATAGGCTCGCGCCGGTCCAAAAAGTTGGCGCGGCAAGAAAAATGCGCCCCTGTGGGCGCACCATCCCGTTTGCTATTCCGCCTTTTTAACGCGCGGCTTGCGACCGCGCGGCTTATCGACCAGTGCGGACTCACCGCTCTCGCGGTACTGACGGCACCAAGCCTTGACCGAAGACTCGCTGGGAATCTTGTGCTTGATCATGGCCTCGCGAACCGTCAAGCCGTTTTCCAGACGGTCCTTAACCACAGCGAGCTTTACGTCGTACGAATAGGTGTGATGATGCGAACCGGCATTGAGAACGGCGTCGGCACCGCCCACGGCATACGCGCGGGCCCACTGACGAGCCGTGGCCTGGGGAATGCCAAGCTCCGCAGCGAGGGCGCGATGACCGACCCCCTCTTGGAGGATCTCGACGGCGCGCTGCCTAACCTCGGGCGCATGCGTGCGAGTCCTAGTTGCTTCCGACATACCTGCCACTTCTTAGCCTTAACCGTTAATCTGCTTTCTTACGTGCAAGTTAGATAGTAGCATTTTACTGTTTGCTCAAAGCAGTTAATTAAAATAGACGCGGCGTTATCTGGGCATTTGGCACCAAATTACGACATTTCTTTATCGATTATTTACGCTGGTAGCTAACTCGCAGCTAATCGTCATTCGCTTGTCAACAAAATTGGCATCTCTTTATGTCCTTTGGTATAGAGGATATAGTTATTAACCCCTCCCCCAATAATTTTGAGTGATCTGCGAGACAGTAGACGTCCTCACTCCTCATGATTACCGCGCATTGCCATCCACCGGAGCAAAACAAAAAGGGCGGGACCTGCTGCGCTTGCAGGCCCCGCACCGATTGACACCCGACGGGACACAGCCGGGCGAGACGGATCCGTGCCACCGTCCCGCCTGGCCGCGATGTTCAACTACAGCTCGTTGGCCGCGTGATACGCCGTGCGAATGGCGCTCGCAATGTCGGCGGTGCGCTCACCCGAGCAGTCGCCCACGCAGGTCACGGGCACCGTCACGCCATCCAGGTCAAACGCGTTGGCCTTGGAGCCCACGGCCATCACCACGTAATCGCAGGCGATCTTCACCGGCTCCTCGGCGCCGTCCTCGGTGGTGCGAACAGCCTCCACGCCCTCGTCGGTAATGGCGGTCAGGCGGGTCTTCACGTGCTGCTCCACGTTGTGCTCGGCAAAGTCGCTCATAATCAGCGGCAGAATGGTCTCGGACTCGCCCGCGGCAATCTTGTCGAGCATCTCCACGATCGCCACCTCGCAGCCGTGCTGCAGCAGGTACTCGGCAGTCTCGGTGCCCACCAGGCCGCCGCCAATGACGGCGACGCGGCCCGTAAGCTCCACCTTGCCGGCCAGCACGTCCCAGCTCGAGACGACCTTCTCCGAGTCGGCACCCGGAACGGGGATGACCACGTCGTGCGCGCCCACGGCCACAATCGCGGCGTCGGCGGCGTTGAGGTCCTCAGCGGTAGCGGCATGGTTGAGCTCAACCTTCACGCCCAGGCCAGGCAGAATCTTCTCGTAGTACTCGACCGAGCGCATGATCTCGTCCTTGCGCGGAGGCGCGGCCGCCAGCACAATCTGGCCGCCCAGATGATCGCTCGCCTCGTAGACGGTCACGTCGTAACCGCGCTTGGCCGCCACGCGCGCGGCCTCCAGGCCGGCAATACCGCCGCCCACCACGGCGATCTTCTTGTCGCCCTCGCCCGGCTTGATGGCGATGGTCGCCTCGTCGCCGTTCTCGGCATTAAGCACGCACGAGATGTACTTGCGGTTTTGAATCGCGTCGACACAGCCCTTATTGCAGTTGAGGCACTCGCGAATGGGCTCGCCCGTGGCGGCCTTCAGCGCAATGTCGGGGTCGCACATGAGCGAGCGGCCATAAGCGATGATATCGGCGGAGCCGTCTTCCAGAATCTTCTCGCCGGCCTCAACCGAGACAACGCGGCCGACGGTTGCCACCGGCACGGAGACCAGGGCCTTGACGCGCTCGGCCACGGGCAGCGTCCAGTTGTAGGGCATGGCGCCCATGGGCGGAATGGTGTCGCCCATGTTGCCGGTGTGGTTGGCCTGTGCGACCTGAATCATATCGATGCCCGCGCCCTCGAGCAGCTTGGCAAACTCGCAGGCCTCGTCGGGCTGCAGGCCACCCTTGCCGCGCGGCGTGCCGTCGGGGTTCTCCATGATCACGGGGAGCTTGTACTCCACCATCAGCTGCGGCGCGGCTTCCTTAATGGCAGCGACGACCTCCAGCGCGTAGCGAACGCGGTTCTCGAACGAGCCGCCGTACTCGTCGGTGCGCTGGTTGAGGATGGCCGAGCACAGCGAACCTACCAGGCGGTCGCCGTGGACCTCGATGGCGTCGATGCCGGCCTGCTGCGCGCGAGCGGCCGAGGCGGCGATAGCCTCCTTGATCTGGGTGAGCTGCTCCACACTCGCCTCGTTCACAAAGTGCTGCATGTCGTGGTGCAGCTTGGCGTAGGCCTGGTTGCGGATCTCGTTGGACTCGGCCATCTTGGCGGCAAAGGTCTCCTCGTCGCCGGCGGCCTTGGCCTCCTGCGCGGCCTTGGCGGCGGCCATGGATCCCATGACCATGCGGCCGACACCGGGCACGTCGTACTCGGGGTGGAACAGCTGCAGCGCGACCTTGGCGCCGTGCTTGTGGACGGCATCGGCCAGGGCCTTAAACGTGGGGATTTGGGCGTCGGTCGCCAGCTTGGGCGTGGGGCTTGCGGTCATGACGGGAGCAACGTCGCCGATGACGATGTAGCTCACGCCGCCACGGGCCAAGCGCTCGTAAAAAGCCAGGCTGCGCTCGCCAATGGAGCCATCGCGCTCCTCGTAGCCGGTGGTCAGCGGCGGGAACATAATGCGGTTCTTGAGCTCAAGGGGGCCAACCGTAATGGGCTGGAGCAGCTTGGATGCAGGTGTGGTCATGAACATTCCTCTCTTGTAGGCGCGGCGGCGATGTTGCCGCGTAGTTGTCTAGAGGATATGGCATGGGGGCACAGCGGCACAACGGAAATCGGCGAATATCAGGTGGCAGCAGGTGGATGGGACGGGACGGCCCGTCAGTTTGTCTCGATCTGTAACAGTTACGCGGCAAAACTGGGTCTTACTGTTACAGATCGAGACATTCCTCTCACCTCATCCTCAACAATCTAGATCTGTAACATCTAGACCCATTTTTGACCCCTACCTGTTACAGATCGAGACAAACGGGACCCGCCCGCTATAAAATCTCAATCTATAACAACAACTCGGCAAAATCCGTCCCTCGTGTTACAGATTTAGACAAACACGACCCAACCCACCGGTATATCTCGATCTGTAACACCTAGCCGCCCAAATCGGGTCTAGATGTTACAGATCGAGATCTTTGATTGAGAGGCCGAGAATTGAACCGAAAACACGGTCCCGAAATAACAAAAAAGCTCGCCGGCTAGGCCGACGAGCTGCAAGTTCTTGGTCGCGGGGGCAGGATTTGAACCTACGACCTCCGGGTTATGAGCCCGGCGAGCTACCAGACTGCTCCACCCCGCAATGTCTGGGCGCCTCATGTGCGCAAGAAAGAATATTACACGGGAGTTCGGTAAACGGCAAGGAAAATCTCGTAGAGCATAATTCCTTCATATTTAAAACCCCTCAGCCCCTATCACCGTAAACGAATCGCAGCCGAGCGCCGTCGACGGCACGTATACAATGGTGCGCGTCCTTTTATGCCAACACCGGGAGTAGACATGCTGCTCGCTATCGATATGGGAAATACGCAGACGGCCATGGGCCTGTTTGACGGAGACGAGCTGGTGCAGTCGTGGCGCATGCCCACCGACCGCTCTTATACCGCCGACGAGATCCATGTGCGCCTGATGGGTTTCTTTAAGATGTACGGCCTTTCGCTCGACGCGGTCGACGCGATCGCCTTTGCGGGCGTGGTGCCGCAGCTCTCGCGCGAATGGCACGCCGTGGCCGACCGCATTGCCGCAGACGCCATCGTCATCGGACCGCAGACGGCCGCGGTGACCAAGCTGCGCGCGGCGCGTCCCCAGGCCGTAGGTGCCGACCGCGTCGCTAACGCCGTTGCGGCCGAAACTTTCTACGGCGCGCCGGCAATCGTGGTGGACTTTGGCACCGCGACCAATATCGACGTCATCGATGAGGACGGTTATTACATTGGTGGAGCGATTGCGCCGGGCATCCGCATTTCGATGGACGCGCTCGCCGCCCGAGCCGCCAAGCTCGCCAGCGTTCCGCTCGAGGCGCCCGAGCACGCCATCGGCCGCGATACCGAGGAGTGCATCAAGGTCGGCGCCGTAACGGGCGCCGCCGCAATGGCTGAGGGCCTAGTCGCGCGCATGAAGCGCGAGCTGGGCCGCGAGGACGCCACCGTTATCGCCACGGGCGGCCTCGCCAGCATCGTCGCCGATTCGACCGACGCCTTCGACATAGTCGACGGCCAACTCACCATCAAAGGCATCTGCGAAATCTACCGCCGCATTCAGGAGCTGGGGTAGGACGGGGACCTAAGTCGAGCACGCCCGATGCCACAGTCCCCGCAAACGTTCGCCAAGCCTATTCCTCAAAAACGAAAAATTTTCAGTTTTGAGGAATAGGACCGAGGTGCTACCCCACAGCCACGCGAAAGCCCTCCCCGGTGCAAGCCAAGGAGGACTCCGTTGTCATCGTTATCTTTGGGCGCGAGCGCCCCGCGCTACAGACCGCGAATGCGCACGGCCTCGGGCGGAAACTCTTGCTCGCCGGCGTCGGTCTTAATGGTCGCGCGGCCCCAGATGTCCAGGCCCGCAAACACACCGACCGCAAGCGG
>URNJ01000068.1 GCA_900549215.1 uncultured Collinsella sp. | reverse complement strand
CCAGCCCGCCGTGATCCATCTACTCTATTCGTCGCGCGACGCCCGTATTAACGAGCGCCTACTCGACTGCTATGCGCCCGAGCGCGACGAGCTCGTCACGCTCTATCGCGCGCTGCAGACCATGTGGCGCTCCAACCGCGGCAAAACCGGGGACGATTCCTTTAGCGCGAGCGATATCGACATCGCGCAGATGTGCCTTGCCATCGATGCTCGCACGCCGGTCGACGAGCGTTCGGTGGAAAGCGGCCTGGGAATCTTCGAAGAGCTTGGTTTCTGCCGCGTTTCGGGATTTGACGACACCCGCCGCATTGCGATGGCCGAAAACCCCGGTCGCGTGCAATTGAGCAGGTCGATTCGCTATTTGGAGGGCTTGCGCTCGCGCATGGAGTTCTCGGCTTTTCGGAGTTGGGCGCTCGATTCGTGCGCTTCTGATATGCTAGCCAAAGTTAACCGCCCGATCGTACCGCGGGCCTAGGGGAAGGGGACCTCGATGGATGCCGCAGCCCGTACCGCCCATGATTCCACCCTCCAGCCGTTTTCGGAGATGGAGCACTATAAGCATGCCGATGAGCTGCCGCCCGAGATTATGGCGGACAGCTACGACAAGCTGGAGCGTCTGTGTCTCAAATATATGAATGAGGATGACTTCTCCAAGGTGGAGCAGGCCTACTGCTTTGCTGCCGAGAAGCATTGCAACCAAAAGCGGCGCTCGGGTGAGATGTACATTAACCATCCTGTCGAGGTGGCTATCATTCTGGCAGACCTCAAGATGGACTGCGACGTGGTGTGTGCCGCGCTGCTGCACGATACCGTCGAGGACACCGAGACCTCGCTCGCCGATGTTTCCGGCCTGTTTGGCGAAACCGTTGCTGAGCTCGTCGATGGCGTGACCAAGCTCACCAACATCGAAGTCGACAGCATGGACGAGAAACAGGCCCTCACGCTGCGCAAGATGTTCCTCGCCATGTCCAAGGACATTCGTGTCATCATCGTTAAACTTGCCGACCGTCTGCACAACATGCGTACGCTGGCGGCCCTGCGCGAGGATCGTCGCCTGTTTAAGGCTCGCGAGACCATGGACGTGTACGCGCCCTTGGCCGACCGCCTGGGCATGAGCTCTATTAAGTGGGAGCTCGAGGACCTGTCCTTCTTCTACCTGGAGCCCGATGCCTACCAGCGCATCGCGCGCATGGTGGCTGAGTCGCGCGAGGTCCGCGAGCGCTACCTTGCCGAGACCATCAAGACGCTCACTGACGAACTCAACCGCATTGGTCTGGAGGACTTCCAGATCAACGGCCGTTCCAAGCACTATTGGTCCATCTACCAAAAGATGAAGCGCAAGGGCAAGGAGTTCTCCGAGATCTACGACCTGGTGGCGCTGCGTGTTATTACCCATTCGGTGCGCGATTGCTACTCCACGCTCGGTGCGGTGCATACGCTGTGGCATCCCATGCCTGGTCGCTTTAAAGACTATATCGCCATGCCCAAGGTCAATAACTACCAGTCGCTCCACACGACGGTCATCGGCCCCACGGCTCGTCCGCTCGAGATTCAGATTCGAACCTATGAGATGCATGAGCAGGCCGAGTACGGTATTGCCGCCCACTGGCTCTATAAGAAGTCGGGCGGATCGTCTGCGTCTAAGACCAATGATGCCCAGCGTCTGGACGACCAGATTAACTGGCTCAAACATTCGCTCGATTGGGCTGCGTCTGATGAGATCACCGACGCCAAGGAATACCTGCATTCGCTGAAGGTCGACCTCTTCGATCAGGAGATCTTTGTCTTCACGCCCAAAGGCGAGGTCATGGCTCTTCGTGCCGGCTCCACGCCGCTCGACTTTGCCTATGCCGTTCACACCGAGGTGGGAAACCATTGCGTCGGCGCCAAAATCAACGGTGCGGTGGCTCCGCTCACGCACGAGATTAAGACGGGTGACCGTGTCGAGATCCTGACTAACAAGAGTTCCAAGCCGTCGCGTGATTGGCTCAAGATCGTTAAGACACCTTCCGCCAAGTCAAAGATCCGCCGCTATTTTGCCGCTGCGACCAAGGACGACGACGCTGCCGCCGGCCGCGATATCCTGGCCAAGGACCTGCGTAAGCGTGGCTATGGCATTTCTACGCCGCGCTCCACGCGTGCGCTCAACGCCGTGGCGGAGCAGTTTAACTTCAAGCAGCTCGAGGACCTGTTTGCCGCCGTCGGCGCCGGCAAGGTTGCCCCGCGCGCTGTGGGTAATAAGGTCGAGCAAATCTTGGACCCCAAGCCCGAGGAACAGCTCACCAAGGCCGAGGCTATCGCCGAGGTCGTGAAACAGCCGGCCCGCGGCTCCAACCGCAAGCCGCAAAAGCGTGGCAAGAGCGCCAGTAACGGCATTATCGTCAAGGGCGAGAGCAACAGCGGCCTGCTGGTCCGTCTGGCTCATTGTTGCAACCCCGTGACGGGCGACGATATCGTCGGCTTCATCACGCGTGGCCGAGGTGTCTCGGTGCATCGCGCCAACTGCCCCAACGTCAAGGGCCTCATGGAGCACCCCGAGCGCATGATTGACGTAGAGTGGGATGGTGCTGCCGACACTCTCTTCCAGGTCGAGATCGTGGTCGAGTGCCTGGACCGCATGGGCCTGCTCAAGGACGTCACCATTGCCATTGGCGATGCAGGCGGCAATATCCTTTCCGCCGCCACCTCGACCAACCGCGAGGGTATTGCGACCCTGCGCTTTATGGTCGAGATTTCGGATGCGAGCGGCCTGGACCCGCTGCTGGCTTCCATCAGCAGTGTCGATTCGGTCTACGACGCTCGCCGTCTTATGCCCGGCGAGGGCGGAGCGCAACTCAAGCGCCGTGTGTAGGTGCGAGAGCCTCTCAGCATCATAGATATTGGTTACGCTCGAGGCATCGTTTGGTGCCTCGAGCGTATTTTAGAAGGAGGGTATGCGCATGGACGATATGACTTTGGACCTGACACCCCGAGGCACGGCTTCGATTGAGGCGCTCGTCAACGGTCCGATTCAGACCAACAGCTACGCCGTGATTTCGAATGACGAGTGCTTAATCGTCGATCCGGCGTGGGAGGGCGAGCGTCTTGTGGAGCATATCCGCACCGCGCATCCCGAGGTGCGCGTACTCGGGTCTGTCTGCACGCACGGTCATGCCGACCATGTTGGCGGGGTTGCCGGGGTTCGAGCTGTTGTTGGCGACAGCGCACTATATGAGTTGTGCGCTAAGGACGTGACGGTACCTCGCGCAAATATCGAGGAGCAGCGCGCCATGTGGGGTATCGAGACGCCCGATCCGGGTGAGCCGACGCGTTTGCTTGCCGAGGGCGATACAATCGAGGTGGGCGACGTCTGCCTGCAGGTGATCGAGACGCCGGGGCATACGCCGGGCGGCATCGTCCTGTTCGCCGCGACCGAGCAGGGAAACATCGCCTTTGTGGGCGACACGCTTTTCCCGGGCAGCCACGGTCGTACCGATCTTTCCGGCGGTGACGAGGCGGCGATTATGCGCTCGCTCTCCAAACTTGCCAAGATGCTTCCGCCCGATACCGTTTGCTTGACGGGCCATGGCGATTCGACCACGATGGCGCGCGAACTTATGCAGAACCCGTTTATGCAGATGTAGGCTCGAAGCCGTCTTTCGAACCACGAAGACTGCTCAATCGTCAAGCTATTTTCCCCAGTGGGTCGATTCTGTGGGGCAAACGGTCAAAATTTGTCCAATCGGATGGTATTCGTGAACAAACGAACGTTTATGCTCGGGTATGTCGTGGTAAAATCTCAGGCGTTATCGGAGCAACCTTACAGGAGGTTTCTTTTATGCTCGTCAACGCAGCAGACATGCTCAAGAAGGCCGAAGCCGGCAAGTACGGTCTCGGTGCCTTCAACACCAACAACCTCGAGTGGACCCTGGCTATTCTTCAGGCTGCCGAGGAGGCCAAGTCTCCGCTGATCCTTCAGTGCACCGCTGGTGCCGCTAAGTGGATGGGTGGTTTCAAGGTCTGCGCCGACATGGTCAAGGCTGCCGTCGAGGCCACGGGCGTTACCGTTCCCGTCGCCCTTCACCTCGATCACGGTTCCTACGAGGACTGCTTCAAGTGCATCGAGGCCGGCTTCACGTCCATCATGTATGACGGCTCTCACGAGGAGACCTTCCAGCTTAACCTCGACCGCACCAAGGAGCTCGTTGAGCTTGCCCACTCCAAGGGCATGTCCATCGAGGCCGAGGTCGGCGGCATCGGCGGCACCGAGGACGGCGTGACCTCCAGCGGCGAGCTCGCTGATCCTGCTGAGTGCAAGCAGATTGCTGACCTGGGCGTCGACTTCCTCGCCTGCGGTATCGGCAACATCCACGGCGTGTACCCTGCCGACTGGGCTGGCCTTTCCTTCGAGCGCCTGGGCGAGATCAAGGCTCAGACCGGCGACCTGCCCCTCGTCCTGCACGGTGGCACCGGCATCCCCGAGGATCAGATCAAGAAGGCCATCTCCCTGGGTATCTCCAAGATCAACGTCAACACCGATCTGCAGCTCGTCTTCGCCAAGGGTGTTCGCGAGTACATCGAGGCCGGCAAGGATCAGCAGGGCAAGGGCTTTGACCCCCGCAAGCTCCTCAAGCCTGGTCGCGACAACATCGTTGCCCGCACCAAGGAGCTCATGGAGGAGTTTGGCTCCGTCAACAAGGCGTAAGCGTCGCTAAACTTCCCGCCGGAAGCCCCGTCCCCCTACACTGTTTCCTTTGCGCTCACCTGGCCTTGCCAGAAGTCGCGCCAAGGAAACAGTTCCGGGGGACGGGGCTTCCTTCGTTTAACGCCGCAGGGTTACGAGTCTGATTTAAGATGGCTACTGGCTTTGCCAGAAGTCGCGTCAAGGAAACAGTTTCGGGGGACGGAGCTTCCTTCGTTTACCGCCGCAGGGTTACTGGGCTGAATTCATTTTTTTTTGACTACCGTTCGGCGGTGTTGATGGCTCCCTTGTTGGGGCTTTCTTTTTATCTCGCTACAATGGGCTTCAAGCGTTCTAGTGACTTGGAGTTTTGGTATGGCTGTTGTTAATGTGTTGCCCTCGGATGGGAAGGTTATTGACGAGGGTCCTGTTGGTTGCTCTGTTGATGTCTGCTGTGATGATTTTCGCCATCTCGATATTGGACTACCGCCTGAGATTCTTCGTCTTAAGGATGCCGGGTATTTGACGCAGGCTGTTGCTGCCTGCGATCGTCTTTTGGAACAGAATCCCGATCCCTCGTTGGCCGCTTGCGTTCGTGCTGAGCGGTATCGCATGCTTGAAACGCCGCTTCATTTTTCGGTGTCGCGCGATCGAGCTATTGCGATGATTCGCGAGGAGTGGCCTGAGTTTACCGAGGAGCAGTTTAACGATCTGATTGACCGTAAGCGTATTGACTGGCGCTTTATCGATGGTGAGCTGTTCGTTCTCGACAACTTCCTCGATTCGCTTCGCGTATATCCCAAAGAGGTCCCCGGCATGCGTCCCGATTCTACGGACGGAATTGCGCTGCGCAACCAGATGCTCGAGGAGATGGAGACGCAGGGCGGGCTGTCTCGCACCATCACGCTTAAGGCATGCGTGTCTGTCCCCGGTGCTTTGGAGGGGGAGACCGTTCGCGCGTGGCTTCCCGTTGCTGCCGCCTGCCGTCAACAGTCTCAGGTCGAGATACTTGATATGACGCCGGAGGGGACCATTGCTCCTGCGAGCGCCTCGGCGCGTGCTGCCTCGTGGGTCTCCTCGACTGATCGCTCATTCTCGGTGACCTATCGCTATCAAATCGATGCCGCTTATCGCGATATCTATGGGGGTGCGCTTCCGGCGCATCCATGTATGGACGCGCCTCTGCCCGAGGATATTTCCGAGGACCGTCCGCACATTGCATTCACGCCGTATCTGCAGCAGCTGACGGCCGGTGTTGTTGACGGACTCGAGGATCCGCTCGATCGCGCCCGTGCTATCTATGATTACCTGACGCAGTATATCGACTATCGCTATCAGCCGCCGTACTTGCTTTTGGGATCTATTGCCGATGACTGCGCGCATTCGCTTCGCGGCGATTGCGGTGTTATGGCGCTTACGTTTATCACCATGTGCCGTATTGCCGGTGTGCCCGCCCGTTGGCAGAGCGGCCTGTATGTTGCGCCCAATTCGGTGGGGTCGCACGACTGGGCAGAGTTCTATACGCCGCAGACCGGTTGGCTCAACGCCGACGTGTCATTTGGATCTTCTGCTCGCAGGATGGGGGAGGAGTGGTGCCGCCGTCACTACTTTGGCAATCTCGACCCGTGGCGTATGGTGGCCAACAATCGATTCCAGGCAGAGTTTGAGCCCTCTTTCGACGGCATGCGCGAGGACCCTTACGATAACCAGATGGGTGAGGCTTCGGTCGACGGTCGCGGATGCCGTCAGCGCGAGATGCTCCGCACGGTCGAACTCATCGAAATGCTCGAAGTTCCATTTTCGGACTAATCGGTAGAAAGCTGTGATAAACTAACTCACGCATTACGTGCCCGAGTGGCGGAATTGGCAGACGCAGTGGACTCAAAATCCACCGTTGGCAACAACGTGCGAGTTCGAGTCTCGCCTCGGGCACCATACATGCAAGTGAGCGTTCAAGGGGGTTGCGGCCCCCTTTTTCGTGCCGAACTCGCGTGAGCGCGCGAAGCGTTAAGCAAACAGGCCTGCGGCCTGTTTGTAGCGGAGCGTGGCGAGGGCGCCGCGCGCCCGAAGCCCGGGGCTTCGCGAAGCGAAGGCCCTTCGAGTCTCGCCTCGGGCACCATACATGCAAGTGAGCGTTCAAGGGGGGTCAAGGCCCCTTTTTCGTGTACGTAATGTGATAACGCGCTGTACGTGTTATTATTCGCAAGGCGTTGTTCCCGCAATGCCCTAAAGAGGAACCCGAGGGTTCCCACCTTTTGGCGCCAATGAGCAGCTGACTGGTCATACAACTTAGATTCCCTTCCTCAAATCGAGGATGTCTATGTGTACGACCTGGTTGCTGAGAAGTGCCGGGTTATTTTTTTATGAATGGAGGTAGGGAAAATAGCTAAGTCTGATGACACCCGCATCAACGACGAGATCACTGCATCTTCGTGCCGTTTGATTGGCGTCGATGGCTCTCAGCTCGGCCTGTTCGCCATCCGCGATGCCCAGCGCGTCGCCGACGATCAGGGTCTCGACCTGGTCGAGATCGCTCCCAACGCGGAGCCGCCGGTCTGCAAGGTCATGGACTACGGTAAGTTCAAGTACCAGCAGGCCATGAAGGCCAAGGCTGCTCGTAAGAACCAGTCCAAGGTCGAGGTCAAGGAAATGAAGTTCCGACCCAAGATCGACGTTGGCGACTACGAGACCAAGAAGGGCCACGTTCTGCGTTTCCTCAAGAAGGGCGCACGCGTTAAGATCACCATCATGTTCCGCGGCCGTGAGATGGCTCACCCGGAGCAGGGCCTTAACGTTCTCGAGCGTCTCGCCGAGGATCTCAAGCCTTACGCTACGGTCGAGTCCAAGCCTAAGATGGAAGGCCGTAACATGCTTATGCTGCTCGCCCCGATTAAGGGCGCCTTCGATGAGGATAAAGCGGCAAGCGATACCAAGTAACTAGTGTTCTGTAACCGATTAAGGAGTATTTCATGCCTAAGATGAAGTCCCACAGCGGCACCAAGAAGCGTTTCCGCAAGACTGGTACCGGCAAGCTTATGCGCGCCAAGGCTTTCAAGAGCCACATCCTGAGCAAGAAGTCCACCAAGCGTAAGCGTGGCTTCCGTCAGGAGACCGAGATCGCAGCTGCCGACCGCAAGGTCATCAAGTCGCGTCTCGCCTAAGTTCGCGTTCCCGTTTTTCGTTTTACCGTCTAGGAGTTGATAGAACATGGCACGTATTAAGCGCGCTGTTGCCGCCAAGAAGAAGCGCCGTACCGTTATGCACCGTGCGAAGGGTTACTACGGTGCCGCTTCGCGTACTTACAAGCATGCTAAAGAGCAGGTCCAGCACTCCCTGCAGTATCAGTATCGTGATCGCCGCAACAAGAAGCGCGAGATTCGCTCTCTCTGGATCACCCGTATCAACGCTGCTGCTCGCCTGAACGACATCTCTTACTCTCAGTTCATGCACGGCCTGAAGGTTGCCGGCATCGAGCTCGACCGCAAGGTCCTGGCTCAGATGGCTTACGAGGACATCGAGTCCTTCAACGAGCTGGCTACCATCGCCAAGAAGGCTCTCGAGGCCTAATAGATTCTCTTGAATCGCTAGGGGAGTGTCGCGTTGTGCGCGGCGCTCCCTCTTTTTATCTGAAGCGCTGGTTTATATAGCAAAAGCGCGGGTAGATAGACACTTACAGGTGATCGATCTTTATATATCTCTTAACCGAAGGGTCATCATCTGATACGTGCAGTATTTCTGCACCAGCCTTTCTATTACTTATATAGGAAGCGATGTATTGTGTAGGACTTGTGAAGAGTGGAATTCCCGCCCACGGCGCCCCTCCGGTCTGGCAATATATCTCCTTGCCGCGCGGCC
>URNJ01000067.1 GCA_900549215.1 uncultured Collinsella sp. | reverse complement strand
GGCGGCCGTATCGGTCGGCGGGGTCAGGCGCATGTCGACCCAGACTTTGGCGCGGTCGGGTACGACGTAGGGGCGATATCCGCCCTCGATTTGGCCGAACGTGATGGTCGAAGGCCCCAGCTCATCGTGCGCGGGCAGCGCCACAAACGCGCGACGGAGCGAACACACGACCTCGGCTATGGCGGCGACGGCATCCGCGCCCTTCCAGGGCCGGCTTGCATGCGCCGTCACGCCATCCATTTCAATCTCGAACCACGTACGCCCCTTGTGCGCCACCTGGATCTGTCCGTCGGTGGGCTCGGTGTCCAGCACCCATTCGCGCGAACCGACCCAGCCGGCATCGATGGCTGCCTCGGAGCCTCGCATAAAGTCTTCCTCGTCGACCGAGCAGATGAGCGAAAAGCCGCGGCGGGGCAGCGCGCCATCCGCCGCCACGCGCTCGAGCGTATGGACCAGTGCGGCAATGGCACAGGCCAGGCCACCCTTCATATCGCAGGCGCCGCGGCCGTAGAGCTTGCCGTCGCGCACGACCGCCCCGAGCGGCGTAATGTCCGCGTCCCAGCCGTCGCCCAAGGTGACTGTATCCATGTGGCAGATGTAGACGAGCCGTGGCTCGTCGCTCAAACCGGGCACGGTGACCATGAGATTGCGGCGTCCGGTCAGCACCTCGAGTTCCTCAACCTGCACGGCATGGAGCACCGGATGACTCAACCGCTCCAATTGAGCCTCAACCAACACTTTGATATAGCGTTCAATCTCGCCCTCATACGCACCTGGGTCGGAACTGTCGATCCGCACGAGCCCTTGCGTAAGCCGCCAAGCAAAATCTGTATCAACCATAGGCACCTCACAGATAGTTAGGTCAACATACAAATTGTATGTCAAGAAGCGGCTCGGTGCATTTAATGGAGCGCTCACAAAAACGGGGGCGCCTCTCGTGCGAAAGGCGCCCCCGCGGGCATTCAATGTCAGTAACGGGCAGGCCACATGGGGAACTGCCCGTCAGATCAGCCGGCGCTATTTGATCACGCGCACGCGATACATCGACGGAATCTGCTTGAGCGCCTCGATGGTGCTGCTGTCCAGGTGCTCGTCGGTGTCGAACATGGTGTAGGCGTTCTCGCCGGCAGACTCGTTGGTCATACGCTGCACGTTGGCATTGTCCTTGGCCAGGATTGCCGTGATCTGACCGATCATGTTGGGCACGTTGGCGTGCAGGCAGGCGATGCGGCTTGCGGCGCGCGCCTTGCCCATGCTGCAGGTGGGGTAGTTGACGCTGTGCGCGATGTTGCCGTTCTCCAGGTAATCCTTAAGCTCGCTGATGGCCATGTCGGCGCAGTTGGCCTCGGCCTCGCCAGTGCCGGCGCCCGAGTGCGTGGTGATAAACGTGTTGGGCATCTTGACGGTCTTGGGCGTGGCAAAATCGCAGCTAAACCAGCTCAGCTTGCCCTCGCGCAGGGCGGCGTCAACGGCGTCCTCGTCAATGATGGTCTCGCGTGCGTAGTTGATGAGCACGGCGTCCGGGGCCAGCAGGTTGATCTGCTCGGTGCTGATCATGCCGATGGTGTCGGCCTTGCTGGGCACGTGCACCGTGAGGTAATCACAGCCGCGGCAGAGATCTTCGAGCGTGCCCACGCGCTGCACCTCGCGGCTCAGCACCCACGCGTGCTCAACGGAAATGAACGGATCGTAGCCGTAGACGTCCATGCCCAGATTGACGCAGGCGTTGGCGACCTTGGAGCCTACGTTGCCCAGACCGATGACGCCGATGCGCTTGCCCTTGAGCTCGCGGCCCACAAAGGCCTTCTTGGCCTTCTCGGCGTCGACCTGGATCTCGGGGTCGTCGGCGTTGTCGCGCACCCAGTTCATCGATTGCACCACGCCGCGGCTCGAGAGCACCAGCATGCCTAGGACGAGCTCCTTAACGGCGTTGCTGTTGGCACCGGGGGAGTTAAAGACGACGACGCCCTTCTTGGCGTACTCCTCGACGGGGATGTTGTTGACGCCGGCGCCGCAGCGGGCGATGGCGCGGATGCCCTCGGGCAGCTCGTAGCCGTGCAGGTCAGTCGAGCGCATCAGGATGGCGTCGGCCTCCTCGGCGGTGCTCACAAATTCGTAGCCCTCGCCAAACTCGACTTTGCCGTCTTTAGTGATGTCGTCGATGGTCTTAATCTTGCGCATGAAAAACTCCTTAGCAGGTTTGGTTTAAACAGGTGGTTTGAAGTGGCTGGTCGGCCCGCGCGTTGCGGGCTAGTTAGATCGAGGGCTCAAACTACGCTGCGTTTCGAAGTCCTTCATGTACGAGGCCAGTGCCTGCACGTCTTCCATGGTTACGGCGTTGTAGACGCTGGCGCGCATGCCGCCTACCAGACGATGGCCCTTGACGTTTTGAATCTGGTGCTCGGCCGCGCCTGCGACAAAGGCCGCGTCGAGTTCGGCGTCGCCGGTGCGGAAGGTGACGTTGGCGATGGAGCGGCTGTCGGCCTGCGTGGTGCCATGGAACAGCACACTGTGCTCGAGCAGGTCATAGAGCAGGTTGGCCTTGGCCCAGTTGCGCTCGGCCATGGCGGCAAGTCCGCCGGTCTCCTCGACCCACCGGAACACCTTGCCGCACACGTAGATGCCAAAGGTGTTGGGCGTGTTGAGCATGGAGCCCTTGGCGGCCTGGGTCTTAAGGTCCATGTACTGCGGCGCCCGCGCAAAGGCGGGGCCGTCGGCGATGAGGGCGTCGCGCACGATAACCACGGTCACGCCCGCGGCGCCGGCGTTTTTCTGCGCGCCGGCGTAGATGAGCCCGTAGCGCTCAACATCGAGCGGCTGCGACAGAAAGCAGCTCGAGACATCTGCGACCAGCGGTACGTCGCCGCAAGCGGGCAGCTCGTGGTACATGGTGCCAAAGATGGTGTTGTTCTGGCAGATGTAAACGTAGTCGAGCCCGTCGCTCGCGGCCTCGGCGGCAATGCGCGCGTTGATGTCGGCCATGTCGGGGATGCGGTCGAAGTTGGTGTCCTCGGAGCTCGCGAGCAGCACGGCCTCGCCGTACTTGGCGGCCTCCTTGTATGCCTTGTTGGCAAAGTTGCCGGTCACGATGTAGCCGGCGCGGCCGCGGCGCATGAGGTTCATGGGGATGCCCGCAAACTGCAGCGTGGCGCCGCCCTGCAAAAACAGGACACGGTAGTTGTCGGGGATGCTCAGCAGGCGACGCAGGGTTGCCTCGGCGTCGTCGATGATCTGCTGGTACATGCTAGATCGATGGCTCATCTCGAGCACGGACATGCCGCAACCGCGGTAGTCCATCATCTCGTCGGCGATCTCGGCGAGCACGCTTGTGGGCAGCGCTGCCGGGCCAGCTGAGAAGTTGTGCACACGTGCCATCTTCTAGTTCCCCCTCGTAGTCGTTTGAACGTTCGGGATACTTTAGCACAGTGCAGCGTCAGGCGCGACCGCATCACAGCAAAACCCGAGTGCGCCACTATGATTTACAGGATGGTTACATGGAGGAGCGCGGTCGCTAGGTCTATACCACCGGGATATACCGTGAAAGGTACTCTTTGAGCGCGGGGTTGCACACATAGAGATACGTTCCTAGCATGCCGCGCGTCATGAGGACGTAGTAGGCGTTGACGATAATCTTTTGCAGATCATCGTCGCTTGCCTTTTTCTTGGCAACGGCATCTTTGAAGTTCGCTCTGTTGACGTAGACTGCATCTTTGTCCGAATCGTAGTAAATGTCGGGACCCAGAATTACGAATCCGTAGTTGAGATCGTAGCCTTGTACCGTATGAATGCATCCGACTTCGCTGACGGCGTTGGCGGAGTTAACCCAATCCTTCTGGGTCGAGTTCCAGCGTTTGGGAATGCCCTCGATGACGATATCGAACGCATCTTTATTGCTCTTGCTTTCCCATTTCCAAGCAAAACCGGCTGTCATACGGGACAGCCCAACTTCTTTTTCTTTGGCCTGCTGTAGGGAGCAGAAATCTTCAAACCGGTCGACTATGCCAAACTGGTACCTGGGGATATCACTGTCAGGATCGCCGGCTTGCGAGTCGTAAGGCTGAGAGGCGAAGAGCTCATCAAACTTCATGCCGGCATGCATGTACGCTTTGTTATCAAGCAGGTCGTAGACGAAATCGAGGTACTCATCGCCGCCACGCACACGCATTTGGGTACTCAAGTTGAATTCTTCGGTCTCGATGCCAGCTTCTTCGAGTTGGTTGAGTCGCTGCTCAAGGCCATCTCGGTTGAGTCCCGATGCGCGGACTTGCTGTTTGGGGTCATAGAACAGGTACGCCTTGTCGCAGCATTTGAAAATCCAATCCACCTGGTTACTCGTGCGCGGCAAGTTGAGTCGTTCGCATGTGTTGTAGAAAGCTCCGATGCCGGCGCCGGCGGTCAAGTAGTTTCCCAGTCGGTGCGCCTCGTCGACAAGCAAGATGTCATACCGATCGTTTTTTGTGACGTCGCTGGGGCTCAGGATGTCGCCGGGCTTTAGCCCGGGGAGGAAGTGCGTGAGTTTTTTGAGCGTTTTGCTCAGAGACTCCATGGGCGTCACGAAGCCGACCCGCAGGCCGGAAAGGTTGGGCTCATTTTTGATTTTGAACATGAGACTGATGGCGAGGATTGTTTTGCCTGTTCCCGGCGCGCCGTTCACGACGGTTACACGCTCTTTCTTGGGACCGCCGTGTTTAATGTCTTCATGCTCTTGCTCGAGCCGCCTGTAAATCGCCTCAATCGTTTCGTATTGATCGGGCGTGAGCGTCTTGAAGGGCGAGAATTTGAACAGGTCAGTGTTCTCGAGCTCTTCGATGGGGTGGATCGCATAGTTCTCTTCGCGAAGCTTCGTCCAGAGGTCTCTGAACTTCTGGCGATACTGAGGTCGCTCAAAATAATCGAACTGGGCATAGCCATTGTTGGCATTGGTGACCTGGTATTTTTCATCGGCGCAGAACAGTTCAATAAGTCGATTCTCGAACTCGAACGTTGCGGATTGGTTGAAGGTGGGATTGTCAATCAGAAGGGTACGGTCGAAGTCTTTGTCCACGTTTGCGGCGTGTTGCTTCATGCGGCGTCGATAATTGGTCGTTTGACCGATGTACGCCGTTTTGTTTTTGCTGTTGGTCAGGATGTAGAGAACAGGCCAGCTTTCGTCGTGGTGCGACCCTGGCTTTGGCGTGCCAAAGTCCTGCAGCGATTCGCTTGTCTCGAAGGGCTGGGGCAGGGGGAGCGTGTATTGCCGAAGGGCGAACTCGTTACTCATGGTGGTCCGCCTTTCTGTATTCGTCAGATGATGCGTCGACAGGGTAGCGCTCGCCATTGCGTTTGAGCTTGAACGAAAGCGCCGCTGGTAGGTCGATTTCATTTAAATCTGCGAAACGCAGAAGGAAAAGGAGCGTGTCGGCGACTTCGTCTTCGATGGCTTGGCGTTGCTCGGTTTCTTCGAACATTTCTGCAATGCGTTCGTCGCTCATAAAACGAAAGAGCTGAAGGAGCTCGGAGGACTCAGTTGCCATGCCGATGGCAAGCTCTTTTGGCGTGTGATATTTGCGCCAGTCGCGTGCATCACAAAAGTCCCTGACTTGTTCCGTCATGGCATCGAGCTTATCCATCGTCCGTAACCCCCCCCTGATGTTCATTGTTTTATTATGGCCGTATCTGGGATTTATTGCACATCATTTGGGGCGTGCGGTTTTACGGTCGCGATTGGTCGGTAGGAAGTTTCACCATGAAGATCGAAGTTGATGCAGATCGGCTGCGCGAGAGCCTGCTTGACCGTGCGGGGAGTGCAGCGGGCGTTGGCTTTCCCGCTACCATGCTCGACGTAGTGGATATCGAGGACGAGTCGCCCCTAGAGCTCCTAGCCCGAGCCGAACGCGAAGGCCTCGACCTCCGCGACTTTGCCGTCGGCGACGACGCGGACGATGACTACGGCGCAGACGAGGACTGGTAGTCGCGATTGAACTTCAACCCATCCCCTTAATAAGTTGCGGTGAAATAGGGATTGTTTAGGCTGCTAGAAGGCCTATTCAGTCCCTATTTCACCGCAACTTATGGGTGGGGATGGCTACGATGCTAGTGTGGCGATGACGGCTTCGTCGCCGGCGTATATTAGGGTGTTGCCATCGGGAATGATCGTTTGGCCGTCGCGCTTGAGCATCACCACAATAAACGGATGCTTGCCTTGCGGTACATCGCGCAGGCGCTGGCCGGCTAGGCGACCGTGGGGTGTCACGGTGACTTCGCGCAGCGTAACCTCGGCACGCTCTTCAAACGTTGGGGCGGCCATCACCAGCAGATCGCCTTCCTCGATGACGGTATCACCGTTGGGCAGTACCGGGTGCGCCCCGTCGCGCAGCACCAGGACCACGAGCATATCTGTGGCGCTGCCAATGTCCGCGAGCGAGCGTCCGGCAAACGGATGTCCAGCGCCTACCTTGAGCTTGACGAACGACATGCCGTCCTCGTCGCGGTAGTCGTTAAAGGTGCGGCGCACGTCGCCGGTCGCATCGATCATATCGAGCTTCTTCGCCACCGCCGGCAGCAGCGAACCTTGCACCACAATGCTCGACACAGCAATCACAAACACCAGGTCAAATAGGTCGTGTCCGCCGGGAACGCCGGCCACCACGGCAAAGAGACTAAAGACGACCGAAGCTGCTCCGCGCAGGCCCGCCCAGCTTACGAGCGCGACCTGGCGGGGGTTCGTCTTAAAGGGCGCCAGGAGCACGCCGACGGCGATGGGGCGGCTCGCGAAGAGCATAAACGCCATGAGCGCCAGGCCCGGCAGCAGCATCTGCGGCAGGCGTGCGGGCGTTACGAGCAGGCCGAGCAAGAAGAAGATCGTCATCTCGGCCATCTCGGTGAGGGTGTCAAAGAAGTGCGCCATCTCGACCTTGCCGATGATGTCGCTCGCACCCAGCACAATGCCAGCCAGGTACACGGCCAAAAATCCGTTGCCCCCCAGGTAGCTCGGCAGCGCGTAGGCGACGATGGCCACGGCGAACAAAAAGATGGTCTGAGCGCCCTCGGCCGTTGCGTGCGCGCGTTCAATCAGGCGGCCCGCAGATGCTGGCCGCTTTCATGCGGGCGCCCCCCCCCCCAGCCGATGGCAAGGCCCAGGCCCGCGCCCAGGATAATCTGCTTGGCCAGCAGTGCGGGAATGTTGAGGTCGCCGCCGGCCGCGAGTGTGGCGAGCACGGCGGTGAGCATGTAGGCGACGGGGTCGTTGGAGCCCGATTCGACCTCGAGCAGCGAGTCGGTGCCGCCCTTCAGCGAAAGGCTGTGCTCGCGCAGCACGCTAAAGACGCTGGCCGCGTCGGTGGATGCCACGACCGATCCCAGCAGCAGGCCGCCGATCCAGTCGAAGCCCAGCACAAAGCGGGCGAACATGCCGGTGATGCCCGCGGTGATGACGACGCCGAGCGTGCTCAGCAACACCGCGGGCGCGGCGACGGGCTTGGCGCGGTCGATGTTGGTGTTAAAGCCGCCGTAGAACATGATGAACAGCAGCGCCGTGCTGCAGACGGTTTCGGTGAGCGCATAGTCGCTAAAGTCGATGTGCGCCGGGCCGTTGACGCCCAACAGCATGCCGAGCGCGATAAAGATGAGCAGGGTGGGGAAGGGGAGCTTTTTGCCGACGGGTTTGATGGTCAGGCACAAAATAATGACGAGGCCGATAAAGAGAAGAATCTGGTTCATAGGGAGTGTCCGCTCCTGGGTGGTTGGCGTGGCACGGTCAGTTGTCTGCGGTTATTTGTACCCAAAGATGGTGGGTTTATGGGGTTGGATTGCGGGCGTGCGCGATATCGTCATAGACGGCTGCCGTCTTTGCCTCTGCTCGGAAACCCTTTCCAGCTTTATTACAACGGAGTACAATGGGTAACGTTTAAGTTCAACTTGAAGTTTTAGTTGCGGCGCCGGGCTTCGGCCGCAATGCAAGGAGAGGCGTACCATGGCGATCTATGTGACATCTGATGCTCACGGGCACGTGCGTGCGCTTGACGAGGCCCTGTCTAAGATCTCGTTGACGTCCGACGACACGCTGTACGTGCTGGGCGACATGATTGATCGCGGGCCCGATCCGGTCGGCGTTATTAAACTGGTGCGCTCGCTGCCCAACGCCCGCGTGCTCAAGGGCAATCACGAGCAGATCATGCTCGATGCCATCATTGGCCAGGATCCGCTCGATGCCGAGACCTGGGATATCAACGGTGGCTGGACGACGCGCGAGCAGCTCAACGACATGGAATTTGAGGCATACGAGGAGCTCGTGCGATGGATGGCCGCGCTGCCGCTCTACGCGGTGGCCGAGACCGAGGAGCGCCCGTATCTGCTGGTACATGCTGGAATCGAGATGAAGGCGGCGCGCGCGTTTTTGCTTGAGCATGGCGTTGATTGTGCCGATGGCGTCGGAGCGGTGGGTGCCGATCGCGAGCTGCTGCAGCAGATGCTCGCGGTGCAGTCGTCCGATGACCTGCTATGGATTCGTCACGGCTATTGGGATGTGCCGACCGGACTGCTTTCTGCCGAGGGCAAGGGCCCGGTCGTGGTGAGCGGTCACACGCCCACGGTATCGCTTGGGCGCTATTGCGAGGTTGGCGGCCTGGCAGGGCTCGATGAGGAGTCGGGCCGCGGACAGATCGTGCGCTTGGGCGGCGAGGATACCGCTGGTGTGCCCGATCGCATCGATATC
>URNJ01000066.1 GCA_900549215.1 uncultured Collinsella sp. | reverse complement strand
CCCCGCCTCGGCACGGCTGATGCCCGGACGCGCCAACATGGGGTTTGCCGCCACGCCGGCGACGGCATCGTCATTGAGCGCACGGAAAAGCTCCGACATAAACCACGTTTGATACCCTTGCGGATAGTCGCTCCAGGTACCGCCGAGCACAATGAGCTCGATCTTATCGGTCGCATGCCCCATTTGCGAAAGCGCCGTCAAACGGGCACTCACCTGCAGATACGGGTCGAAGCAGTTTTGCTCCGCACGGGCGCACGCCGGCTCGGCATGCAGATAGCTTTTAGGCATGCGCAGATCGTTGGGGCAAAACAGGCAATCGCCCGAGCACGGCCACGGCTTGGTGATAACGGTAATGGTCGCCACGCCCGAAGCCGTGCGACGAGGCTTCATGCGAAGCACCTGCAGCAGCTGACGCTCCAGCTCGGAATTGACATTCCATGCCGCCCAACGCGCCGGTTCCTCGCGCTTCACCCGCTGGTAAAACGGCAGCAGGCGACGCTTGGCCAAATCGCGCTTATCGGCGCCCTCGCGGCGCGCCTCAGCATGTATCAGTTTGACGAGCGCTTTGTCGTCCACGGTCTCACCGCGACGCAGAGCGTCGAGTATGTTCAAGATAATCTGTTCCATGTCCCCATTGTAAAGGCAAAGGCGCCGAAGCCGACCGCGGCCCCGACGCCTTCATCAAACAGCGCATCTAAGCATCTAAGTTTGCGGACTTAGCCCGCCGTCGTCACTCCGGATCAAACGACATGTCGCCCGAACCGACCTTAAAACGATACGTGGCAGACTTATCACCGTTGTCGAATTCATGATTCAATATGGTCTCGCCGTCGTAGCCAAGCGGAAGGAAATCGCTCTCGAAGTCACCGCTGCCCACAGTTAGGCTCGCCTTAAAGCCCGTTGAGTTCGGAACCGCTATCTCCACGTCGCCCGAGCCCACACTCACGTCCATCGACTTCGCGGGGGCCTGATAGAGCTCGAACGTCACATCGCCCGAACCGACCTCGGCATTCAGGGTATCGGTCACGGTGCCAGTAAACTCAACATCTCCCGAGTCCAAAGTCAGGTTGAGGTCATGGCACGCAATGCCCGCGACCGTCAGATCACCCGATCCCACCTTCGCCGTAATGCCGACCAGGTTATCGGCAACTTCGCGCGGCAGTTCGACGGTAACCGTGCGGTCAATGGCGCGCTCGTCATCGCAATCGAACTGGCGAATCTTGAGCGTAGAGCCCTTGATTTCGGCCAGGTTCTGGGTTGCCGCATCGAAGGCAACGGTCCCCGTTGCCACGCGACCGCTTTCAATTACGCGCACCGGCCCGCCGGAGACGTGTTTGACCTCGACCGTGCCCGACGTCACATCCAGGTCAAGCGATGTGAACGCGTCGGCATCAAACGTTTCGCTCGAAAGTTGCTGAGGCCGAGCGGAATAGCTGCCGTCGTCCAAGAGATTGTCCTCGTCAACCGCATCGTCCATACCAGACAAGCCGGATACGACATCGTCGAGATCCCACGGGCCATCATAATGAATCAAAGTCCGTGAAATGCCAAAAACAAGCCCGATGATGAGCACAAACGCTCCGATGCCAACGCCCAGACGCAGCCTGGATTCATGCGAAAGCTTCATCATTCGTCACCCTCTTTGGCACACGGCTCAGCGGTGGCTGCGGTAGCCACGTCAGCATCAGGTTCCGCAGAAGTATCCTTCCCCTGGGCCTTGACCGCCACCGGCGCCGGACCAACCTGGATATCCCCGCGCGCCCAATCGCCATCGAGCGCACGCGCCACCCAGTGATAGATGGGAATCGTAAAGAAGATCAGTGCGGGAAAAGGGCTGGCACCAACCAGGAACATCAGCAAAAAGAACAGCAGCCAGCACACGGCCCAATACGGGAACGACTGGAAGGGGCCCTTCACCGGAGTCGAGCCAACTGCGTGGCCACTCGTCGCCTGCGCCGTAGCAGCGTTGGCGGCCTGTGCACTCCAGCTTGCCGCCTGTGCCGCCTTAGCCGCGGCATCACTCGCCTGCGTTGCCGCTTCGGTGGCGCGCCCCGCCGCCTCATGGGTGCGAGCGCGCTCTGCCGCCTCGGCCTCGCGCTGGCGGGCGCGGTCCTCGTTCTCAAACTCGATATCGTCCTCGATCTCGTCGCTCGGATTGAGCAGCTCGTCCAGACTCACGCCATAAAGCTTGGCGAGCGAGATCAGGTTCTCGGTATCGGGCGAGCTCTCCGCGCGCTCCCATTTGCTGACCGCCTGGCGCGACAGCCCCAGCTTTCGCGCCAGCCCTTCTTGGCTAAAGCCTTTGCTGCGGCGAAGGTCGGCGAGCCGCTGCGCAGTTTCTACATTCATGGTTCCTCCTATGCTTTTGCCAGCCGTGCCGCCGGACCGCTTTTGTTCTTAAGGCGCCTTGCACAGTTAAAATCTATCCGCCACCGCCAAAAACATGCCACCTATTTTAGTGGGATTTTTGACAACCGGCGGTTGCGGGCGCGCATGAGCTGCGAAAATGTGTCCAAACCAAGCAATGACCCGCAGCCCGGTTGTCCCCGTTGCGGCGATAACGGTAGTATGGTCGTACCGTTTATTCCGCACCGCCAACGGAGGGAGTCCCGCGCCGTGAACCGCGATTTCGCCTCATCGCTCATCCAGCTCAACAACACGTTCTATCGCGAGCACTCCGCCTCCTTCTCCGATACGCGCCAGGCCCCGTGGCCGGGCTGGGTCCGCACCATGGACATCGCACTCGAACAGCTCGACGTCGCCACCATCGAGCATCCCGTCCGCGTCTTCGATCTTGCCTGCGGCAATATGCGATTCGAGAACTTTGCCGCCGGCGGCGCACTTGCCGCCAAGGGCGTCGACGGTGCAAATCCCTCGGCAGATGCCAGCTGCCCGTTTGAGTTCTATGGCGTCGACTCATGCCAGGACCTGGCCATCGATGCACGTGGCCACGCCCTGCGCATTCCCAACCTGCACTTCCAGGAACTCGACGTGCTCGATGCCCTTATGAAACTCAATCCCGCCGAGACGCCCGACGTGCTTTTCGACGCCCCGCTCGCCGACATCTCGGTCTGCTTTGGCTTTATGCACCACGTGCCGTCGTGCGAGTACCGCGTGCGCGTGCTCGACGCCCTGGTGCGCCAGACACGCCCGGGCGGCATCATCGCCATCAGCTTTTGGGAGTTTATGAATGACGAGCGCATGGCGCGCAAGGCCGTTCGCGCCGAGGCCCGTGCCGAGCTCACCCCGCCGTTTGAAGGTTACGATTCCGCGCAGTTTGAAGCCGGCGACCACCTCATCGGCTGGCAAAACGACCGCCACGCCTACCGCTATTGCCATCACTTTGACGATCAGCAGATCACCGACCTGGTGCGCGGCGTCCGTACGTTCTACAAGAGCGGCGAGGTCCCCGTGCGCGAGCTTGAGCGCTTCCATGCCGACGGTCGCAGCGGCGAGCTCAACCGCTATGTGATTCTCAAGCGCCTGTAGGCACCGACGACTCGCCGTCGAGCTGCACCGCATCTTTCGGGCAAACTATGCCCGCCTTTTTTTCAACCCATTGACGGAACGCGCAGCTATGCGTTCCATACTTATGACCAAGGAGCCTCATGGGAGCCGTCCACGTTCGCACGCCTAAGAACTTTGTGCTCGAAGAGCGCCTGGAGCGCTACGCCGATGCGATTGAGACGAACCCCGAGGCCTATGCCGGAGATTGGCGCAAGGCCTGTGCGCCAGTTGGCAGCAAGCCCTTTGAACACCTTCACCTGGACCTTGGCTGCGGCAAGGGAACGTACCTTGTAGAGCGCGCAGCCCACGAGCCAAACACCCTCTTTATCGGTATGGACCAGGAGCCCATCTGCATTGCCTATGCCGCGCAGAAAATCTGCGAGCAGGAGTTGCCCAACGCACTCGTCCTGCCCCGAGGCGCCGCATCGCTGCCGCAGCTATTCGCCGCAGGCGAGCTGGATGCCATCACCATCAACTTTCCCACGCCGCAGCCCAAGGCCAAGTACGCCAAAAAACGACTCGTCCATGTCGACCATTTGATGCTCTACCGTCCGCTCCTTGCAGCCGGCGCCACCGTCACGCTGCGAACCGACAGCAAGCCATTGCGCGACTACGCCCTGGGGCAGTTTGCCTCGGCCGGCTACGACACGCTTTGGGTAAGTGACGACGTTCGCCGCGACCATCCCGAGCATCCCGAGACCGAATATGAATGCCGCACGCGCGAAATGGGCGCCGCTGTCTATGGCATCTGCGCCACACCCGGCACGCAGCCAACCGACGAACAGCTCACAGTAGGACGCGCGCAGGAGCAAAGCCTTGCCTGCTACCTGCCCGATAACCTCGATGAGCTCACCTATGTACCTCTGGGCATGGAAGAAGCCGTCGAGAACTTTAGAAACCGCGCCCGCAAAGGCAAGAAGCGCCTGCCGCAAGAGCACTAACTTCACGCGCCCATTTCCTGCATTTTCTCGCGCGCTGGCACCCCGCGGCGCCGCTACGCCATAATAGTTGGCGGACAATCGCGAGAGAAAGCAACCACATGGCACAGACCACGACAGATACCGCTGCCAGCACCGTTTCCGGTGCCGGGGCCGCCAGCTCATTCTCGGGCGGCACGGGAACCGAAGCCGAGTTTGGCTCGCTCGGCGCGCTCTCCCCCACCTGGTGGGAGCCCGAGGACGGCAGCGAGCCCGAACCATGGCTCACGCCCGATCAAGCCTTCGAACGCTTCTTTGAATGGACGAGCGATCGCGGCATTGAGCTGTGGGACCACCAAGAAGAGGCCCTCATGGACCTGGCTGCCGGCGATCACGTCATTTTAGGCACACCGACCGGATCGGGTAAATCGCTCGTCGCGCTGGGCATGCTCTTTATGGGCATGGCGCAGGGCAAGCGCTGCTATTACACGGCCCCCATCAAGGCCCTGGTCAGCGAGAAGTTTTTCGACCTTGTACAGGTGCTCGGCCGCGACAACGTCGGCATGATCACCGGCGATACGCACATCAACACCAAGGCGCCCGTCATCTGCTGCACGGCCGAAATCCTTGCCAACGATGCGCTGCGCGAGGGTGAGGACGCCGATGTGGGCTGCGTGGCCATGGACGAGTTCCACTACTTTGCCGACCCCGACCGCGGCTGGGCCTGGCAGGTGCCGCTGCTCACCCTGCCCCACACGCAATTCATGCTCATGAGCGCCACGCTCGGCGATGTCACCGCGATCGCCGCCTCGCTCGAGGAACACACCGGCGCTACCTGCGACCTAGTCGTCGACGCCCCGCGTCCCGTACCGCTGAGCTACGACTATGTGACGACCTCCCTCGAGGGCACCGTCGAGCTCGCGATGCGTCGCGGCGAGGCCCCGCTCTACATCGTGCACTTTAGCCAGGATGCCGCACTTGCGACGGCACAGTCACTCGCCAATTTTGGCATCGCCAGCAAGGAGCAGCGCGAGGCCATCAAGGAAGCGGCCAAGGGCACGAGCTTCTCGACGGCCTTTGGTAAGATTCTCAAGCGCCTGCTTGGATGCGGCGTCGGCGTGCACCATGCTGGCATGTTGCCGCGCTATCGCCTGCTGGTCGAGCGCTTGGCGCAGCAGGGTCTGCTGCCCGTCATCTGCGGCACCGATACGCTCGGCGTCGGCATCAACGTACCCATCCACACCGTGGTGCTCACCGCGCTCACCAAGTTCGATGGCTACAAGATGCGTCGTCTGCGCGCCCGCGAGTTCCACCAGATTGCCGGTCGCGCCGGCCGCTCGGGCTTTGATACCGAGGGCATGGTGATTGCCGAGGCACCCGAGCACGAGATCGAGAATGCCAAGCTTATGGCCAAAGCGGGCGACGACCCCAAAAAGCTCCGTAAGATTAAAAAGAAAAAGGCCCCCGAGGGCTTTGTCACCTGGAACAAGCAGACCTTTGAGCGCCTGATCGAGACGCAGCCCGAGACGCTCAAGCCGCGCCTGCGCATCACACACTCCATGGTGATTAGCGTGGTCGAGCAGGGCGGCGATGCCCGAGCCCGCGTACACGACCTCATCGAGACGAGCTTGCAGACCCCCGAGGAAAAGGCCAAGCTCGAGGTTCGCGCCGACGAAATCTTCGCCACGCTCATCGATTCCGGCGTCGTCGTTCGCACCGAGGTGCCGCCCGCACCCGACGCCCCGACTGACGCCGCACCAGACATCGACTATGCGCTGACGGTCGATCTGCCCGAGGACTTCGCGCTCGATCAGCCGCTCTCGCCGTTCTTGCTTGCCGCATTGGAGCTGCTCGATCCCGAGAGCGAGACCTATACCATGGATCTAATCTCAATGGTCGAGGCAACGCTCGAGGATCCCAAGCAGGTGCTGCGCGCACAGGAGCGCGCCGCACGCGATCGCGCTATGGCCGAAATGAAGGCCGACGGCATCGAGTATGAGGAGCGCTTGGAGCGCATTCAAGACGTCACGTACGAAAAGCCGCTCGAGGATTTGCTCGATGCCGCCTTTGACAAGTACTGCCAGGAAGTGCCCTGGGCAAACGACTACCAGCTCTCTCCCAAGAGCGTCCTGCGCGATATGCTGGAAAGCGCGAGCGATTTTAAGGGCTACATTCAAAAGCTCGGCATCGCCCGCTCCGAGGGCATTTTGCTGCGCTACCTGGCAGAGGCTTACCGTTCGCTCGACCGCACCGTACCCATTGAGAAGCGCGACGAGCGCCTGCGCGACATTATCTCGTGGCTGGGCTTTGTGGTGCGCTCGGTGGACTCGAGCCTGGTGGATGAGTGGGAGAACGCCGGCAACCCGGCAGCCCTCGATGCCGCACCGCCGCAGGGCATCGACGAAGTCGTGGCAGACCGCCGTGGCTGCACCCTGCTGGTGCGCAACGCGCTCTTCCGCCGCGTGACCCTTGCCGCCCGCGAGCATGTTCGCGACCTGGGCGAGCTCGACGACGACTGGGGCATGAGCGAGATCCGCTGGCAAAAAGCACTCGACGCTTACCACGAGCAGCACGAGGAAATCCTCACCGACGGAGATGCCCGCAGCGCCGCGATGTTTTCCATTGACGAGTCCGACGAGAAGACCGCGCACGTATGGCACGTGCACCAGATCTTTGCCGACGAGGATGGCGACCACGATTTTGGCATCATGGGCGATGTCGATCTGGACGCCACGCAAGACGGCGGCGAGGTCATCTTCAAAAACTACCGCGTCGGCTTTATCGAGGACCTGCTCGAGGACTAGCCGAACGTACCGAAACGAAACGAAGCGGGGCCGTTGGCAATTTCGCCAGCGGCCCCGCTTTTGCACTATCCGCTATACCTTACTCGGCATCCTCGATCTCATACGAATCCGCCTCGGCTGGCTCATCGTTTGTCTCTGACGCAGCCCCGCGCGCCTCGTCAAACGCCGCCTTCATGGTCTTGTTGCCCCACGTGAGCTTGCGAATGGTAAGATCGTCGGCCTTCTTGTTGGCTAGGCGCAGATTGTTCTCGGAGGACAGCAACGCCTCCTTGGTTTTCTGCAGATGGCTAATCGTCTTGTCGATCTCATCAATCGCCGTTTGGAACTTGCGGCTCGCGATCTCGTAGTTGCGACCGAAATCATTCTTGAACTTTTCCATCTTGGCTTCGAAGTTCGTAACGTCGATATTCTGCTGTTTGTACTCCGCTAGCTCCTGCTTATAGCGCAGCGAACCCATGGCGGCGTTGCGAAGAAGCGTAATCATGGGAATGAAAAACTGCGGGCGGATCACGTACATCTTCTCGTAGCGATAGCTCACGTCGACTATCCCTGCGTTATAGAGCTCGCTCTCGGGCTCGAGCAGCGTGCAGAGCACCGCGTACTCACAGCCTTTTTGGCGGCGATCGTGATCGAGTTTCTTAAAGAAGTCCTCGTTTTTATGCTTGGTCGTGGTCTCGTCGTTCTCGTTTTTCATCTCGAACATAATCGAAATGACCTCGTTACCGCTTGCGTCGCACTCGCGGAAGATAAAGTCGCCTTTGGTACCCTCGGACGCATCGTTATCTTTCTCGAAGTACGCGTTGGGAAACGCCGTCATGCGCAGACGGTTGAACTCGGTCTCGCAGTGCTGCTCGAGCGACTCGCCCACCATCTTGGTGGACAGGCGGACCTTCATGTCCTTAAGGCGCTCAATCTCTTCATCCTTGTAGCGAATCAGGTCATCGCTCGCGCGCTTGGCCTGCGCAAGCTCGAGCTCGTGTGCCGCCTTGGCTTGCTCCTCGCGAGAATCGCGCACCGCCAGCTCGCTCGTCAGCTTGGCACGCGCTTCGTCACGCTCACGCTCTGCTGCGGCAACCGCCTCCGATAGGTTCATTTTGGCCGTCAGTTCCTGTTCGCGCAGCTGAGCACGCAGACCCTCGGCTTCCTGCTCGGACTGAGCCTTTGCGACGGAAAACTTCTCTTGTACCTGCGCGCGATAGTCAGCAAGCGTGCGCTCGGCCTCGCTGCGAGCGGCCTCGAGCTCACGCTGCGACTCGGCCGCAGCAGCAGCAAGCGCCATCTCCTGGGCCTTGTCCGCCGCGGCAAGCCTGGCCTGCAGCTCGGCAATCTGAGCATCACGTGCAGCTAAATCGTTTTGAGCAGCATTACGTGCCGCCGCCTCGGCAAGCCTGGCTTCATCATCTTTGCGCCCCAACTGCGCACGCAGGTTGTCGATCTCGCGCTGCAGCTCGGCATTCTCCTTTTGAGCATCGGCGCGGGCCTCAACCGCCGCACGCTGGCTTGCACTCTCGCGCTCTGTGGCAGCGCCCTCGAGCTTGGCGCGCAGCTCGGCAAGCTCAGCATCGCGCTTGGCAACCTCTTGTGCCAGCTGCTGAGCTGCAGCATTCTTCTGCTCGACAAGCTGAGCGTTGCGCTGAGACTCTGCCTCCTGCAAAGCGGCTGACGAACGCGAGCGCTCAAGCTCCAGCGCCTGCTCG
>URNJ01000065.1 GCA_900549215.1 uncultured Collinsella sp. | reverse complement strand
GCTCCGCAGCCGGCTCCGGCTCACGCCCCCGCACCGGCTCCCACCGCCGCACCTGCGGCCGGCGCATGGACCTGCAGCTGCGGCGCCACCAACACCGGCAAGTTCTGCTCCGAGTGCGGTAGTCCCGCACCCGCCTCGGCACCGGCCAAGTGGTTCTGCCCCAACTGCGGCAGCGAAAACGGCGGCAAGTTCTGCAGCAACTGCGGAACGCCCCGGCCCTAGCCCCTCTATCTGGTAATTGGCGGGGGATCCGCCACCCCCGCATTTGCTTCTATGGGTTTCGTTCGATAAAGGAGGACACCATGAAGACAACGTTCAAAAAATCCGTACTCGCATTCCTGACATGCGTCCTGGCGCTCGCCTTTGCCCTGACGGGCTGCAGCGGCGGCGGCAAGGACCCCAAGGCCAACTTCGTCGGCAGCTGGGAACTCTCGGGTGGAACCGTGGATGGCGAAGAGCTGACCGATGAGTACATGAAGATGCTCGAGGATTGGGGTGTCCACTGCGTCCTGATTCTCGATGAGGACGGTACAGGCGCCCTCGACCTGTTCCTTGAAGTCGTCGACCTTAAATGGGAGGCAAAGGACGCCGCCACCGTAACCATCACCGCCGAAGACGAGTCGCATGACATGAAGCTCAAGGACGGCAAACTCATTCTCGAAGAAGATGACGGCAATCTTGTCTTTACCAAGTCCGACAAGGACCTGTCCGGTACGGTGAAGAAGGATCGCGAGGCGGCCGAGAAGGAAGAGGAGATCGATGAGGCCGTTGAAGACGACGACGTCCAGAAGATTGAAATCTCCCCCGCCGTCACCGTCGCCGATGACGACCTGTGCACCATCACCATCACCGAGAAGTTCAAGGACGACTGGGGCGACATCGGCTTTGTCGTCAACATCGTCAACAAGAGCGACAAGGACCTGACCTTCTACGCCCCCACCGGCAAGACCAACGTCAACGGCACCATGAAGGAAGCCTGGTTCTCGGCTCACCTGATGCCCGGCACCAACGCCACCGAGGAATTCACGTTCTCGAACGGCACGCTCGACAGCCTTGACGACCTCGTCAATACGACCATCGGCATCGACGCCTACCTGACCGATTCCTACGAGGACGTCGCCTCTTACAGCGCAACCATCGCGTAACGGCAGACACCGATAGCCGCGGATTGGCGGACACATCCGCGCACACCAGACGGGGCCGCAGGACTTGATCCTGCGGCCCCGTCGCTTTATGCCGATGCGTAACGAGCGCTAGCGCTCCATGTTGGGAACGATGCTGCCCTCCGTTACTGCGCGCACGGCCAAGCGCATGATGTTGTCGTAGCCGGTCTTATTGAGAATCTCCGAGATGCGGCGTTTGATGGTGCCCTCGCTCATAAACAGCTCGGCCGCGATCTCGCGGCGGCTTTTACCCTCGCAGGCAAGGCGCAAGATCGACAGCTCGACATCGTCGAGGGCCGCCGTGCCCGAGAAGATGCTCTCGGGCGGCTTGGGAAACGTGCAGTAACCCGCCAGCGTGGAGCGCATCACGGCGAAAAGCTCGTCGATACCGACGTTCTTGTACACAAAGCTGTCGACGCCCGCCTCGCGTGCCTGGTCCACAAAGGTGATCTCGGGCATACCCGTCATGATAATGACGCGGCACTCGGGCAGTTGTTCTTTGATGCGCGCCGCCGCCACGATGCCGTTGGAATCATGCTCGGTGCATACGTCCATCAGTATCATGTCCGGGCGCTCCTTGAGCGCGACACCCAAGGCCTCGGAAGCATCGGCAATGGCGGAAACAACGGTCATATCGGGCTGGTCGCCAACGGAGCGCGCCAGGCTCTCGCGCAGGATGGCCTGGTCTTCGACTATAAGGACGCGGATCATGAACTTCTCCTTTGGACCGTGGCGTTGGAGGCGAGCGGGATGGACACCGTAAGCGTGAAGGGCGGGGCGGTGTGGACTTCCAGGCTGCCGCCCAGATTCTGTGCGACATGCCTCATACCTGGGATACCCGTTCCCTCGCGATACGATACGGGTGCAGGCGCGCCGTCGTTAGAAACGGCCATCCGCGCAACAGCCCCGTCTTCCGACGTCCCCTGCCACAGACGCACGTGGACCTGATGGGCCTGTGCATGCTTGGTGGCATTGGTCGAGGCCTCGCGGATAATCTGCAGAAAGGCTGCGGCGACGCGCGCGTCGTTTGGCAGCTCGCCCTCCACATCGATCTGCACGCTCACCAGGCCAAAGGCATGGACGATATCGCCCAGTTGCTCTGCCGGTTCGGTGTCGCCCCCGCTGCGCAGATCGGCAGCGATTGAGCGCAGCAGCGGGTCGATCTGCTCGAGTGACTCGTCATCCAGGCGCCCCTCCTCCAGATAACGATGGAGGATGGACAGGCGCTGCCCGATCACGTCGTGCACGCGAGCGCGCATACGCAGATAGGCCGCATTGTCAGCAACTTTTTTGACTTCTTCAATCTGGGCTTGGAGCTCTTGGCCCGCAAGCTCAAGCAGGTGGTTGGCTTGCGCCAGGCGATCATGAGCATGCGCATACTCTGTTACATCCAGGCCGATAATGCGCTCGAAGAGGCGGCCCGAAACCATAACGTCATCGTGCACAAACAAGCGAATCTCGGCGGGAGAAACTTCGACCACCGCCCGCGCCTCACCAAAGCGGTCCAGATTAATCCGCACGCGGTTCCTGCTGCTTTCGGGCATTTGCATGCTGAGTTTGCGCAGGTCGTTCCATGTGCCGCTCATATCGCCTAGGTCGGTGGGCATATGAAGTTCCACCAGGTTTCTGCGCATGCAGCGGTTCATGAGCAGCGGACGGCCCCTCGGGTCCAGATACAGGATGCCCACGGGAATCACGTTGATGGTCTCGATCGTCGAGAACGCGGTGATATCCTCCTGGCGGTTACGGACGTCCATCAAGAGCGCCGCGATGGAACGGAACAGGAAGAACGCTCCCTCTGCGATAAGGACAACGGTCCACGCCGAGCCCATGGCAAAAACCACCGGCGGTGTAACGGCGACAACAAGCAGCAGCTCGACCAGCATGACGGGGCGACGATAGCGCACCATAAGCACCACGCCATAGGCAAAGATTGCGGCATTGAGCCACAGCACTCCGCCCATTGCCCTGGCACAAACGTCAAGCGGCGCCACCAGATATGAGCCAGACGACGCGAACAAGATGAGCGCCGAAATAACTAGGTGAAGCACAAGGCTCGCCTCGTAGGCACAAACCACCTTACGGTTATAGGACGAGCGGCGCGATGCGATGAGCGGGACGTGGATCGTCTGCAGACACGCAGCCAGGGCAAAGACAACATCGAGCGCAACGATTTGGGGAAGGATGAGCGAAATCTGCATCGTCATTCACCCGCCCGCGGCATCAAGACGATCATGCGCAGCTGGCCGGGCTCGCCCTCAAGGCGGTATGCCACGTTGCGCCCTTGCAGAGCGCTTTCGAGCTCTTGCGCGGCGGGCGTCTGCGAAAGATCTTCATCATCGTTGGAAAAAAGCGTGGCGCGCAGCTCGACACTGCATCGGTCATGGTCGCCCAAGTGATACATAAGCGCCGGATGGTCGGTGGTGTAGGCAAAAAACGCAAAGTCATACACGCAGTCGTACAGGGCGCTTACCGTACTGGCGTGCATCGGGCGCCGTATGGCGATAATCGAAGCGCAATCGATATCGATGGTGCGCAGGTCGCTTGCGAGCTCGTTGGCAATGAGCTGAATGCGGTCGCGATCAAAACCGCTCTCCCCGTGCTGTGCCAACGTGAGCGACCCTTTGCGCTTGCAATAGGCGACGAGCATCTTGGCGCGCTGCAGCATGCGGTAACGCTCGTGCGAAGACGCTTCATCGGTCAACGGCGGCAGCGAGCTCAGCAGGTCGTACATCCCTTCGAGCGCGCGGGCAAGCGCCTGGTCCACGTCTTGGACCAGCAAGGTCTCGGCCTCTTGGTCTGCCAGGTGCGTCTTAAGGTCGTAGTCGGCGGCGAGCAGCTCATTTTGACGCTGCAGCTCCATGCGACGATGTGCCAGTTCACGGTTAAGCTCGTTGAGATCCGACACGTCTTGGGCAAGCAGGGCCGATCCGCCCAGCAGTGGAAAGGCTCGGTACATTACATCGGGATTGGACTCCACGGCAAAGGCATGGGCATGCCCGTGCTCCTGGGCTCGCAGCTCTTCGCACACGCCTACCGGCATTGGCTTTGACACTGGCGTGGCATAGACTTCCTGCAGGTCGCGCGTTAGAACTTTGAGGTCAAGCGGCAAGGTGCCAAAGATGCCGGCGATGTCGTGATACGACGGAATGACGCCGCAATCGAGACAGATTTCCATCGCCACCACGCACAGGACGCAATAGACAAGCGAAAAGTTGAGCCTCCATGCCCAGGGCACGCGCAACGCATACGAGATGGCAAAGAATGCGCCACCCAGCAGTACGAGCGCCGCCGTGCCCGAGAAACGCTGGATGCGAAAGGACGAGGACCGACCAACTAGGATAAAAAAGGCCACGAAGTCAAAGGCCGTCCACACGAGGACGGCGAAATAACCCCAGCCGTACGTGTAATCGTTGCTCCAGGTGTCGCTTGTACGGTCAAAGCGGAAGACCTGCTGGTGAAAATCGTTGGTGAGCACAAATCCGATAAGCAGGATGGCCACAAGCCACAGCGCAGCACGGTAGCGGCGACCCAGGCGGTGTTGCTCCAGGCCCGCAAGGCGCAGACCGCACAACTGGTAGAGCAGCGGAATGAGCGTCATGGGCACGTAGTACAGGTACCACAGCACGGTGGCATAGAACGGCGTGAACGACTTGTACTTGAGAATGACTTCGATCATCCACAGGGCGCAGATGGTGGCGACGGCAACAAGGCGGCGGCGCAGCACATAGTCCAAACAGCGCAGATAGACCGATACGCCCCAGATCGAAAATATAATTGCGGCGACAAGCAGCGGGAGTGAGCTCGAGTGGACGAGCGCATCCACGACCTCTTCGGACACCTCGCTATAGGCGGGCACGGCGTTAGAAAGTTTGGGGTCGAAGGCGAACAGCGCCGGCAAGACTGCCAAAAGCATGAGGAACAGCGCGGTGATGGCGCCGGCGATAGCAAAGACGCGGTGACGGTACACCCGATGTGTTATGCCAACAAGGAATCGCGGCATGGCGAAGAGCCTGCCGCCCCTGGGATCCGCCACGGGTGCGGATCGGGCGGCCGCGTGGTCGATATGTCGCTCGCAGGTACCCATAGTGCTTTTAGTGTACCGACAGATGGGTCGAAAAAGCGGGCCGCATGTCCCAAAATCCGCAGACGGCAAGGCGCCCGGCGAGCATTAACTGCTCGCCGGGCGCCTTGGTCAGGAGGCTACGGTTATCGGGAAAGCCTAGGCCAGGTCTTCGCCGTTGGTGGCGATAACCTTCTTGTACCAGTCAAAGCTCTTCTTTTTGGAGCGCTTGAGGGTGCCGTTGCCGGCGTCGTCGCGGTCCACATAGATAAAGCCGTAGCGCTTGGACATCCCGCCCGTGCCGGCCGAGACCAGGTCGATCGGGCCCCAGGTGGTGTAGCCCAGCAGGTCAACGCCGTCCTCGGTCACCGCATCGCGCATCGCGGCGATATGCTGGCGCAGGTAGTCGATACGGTAGTCGTCGTTGATGGAACCGTCCTCTTCGACAACATCCTTGGCTCCCAGGCCGTTCTCAACCACAAACAGCGGCTTCTGATAACGGTCGTACAGGTCGTTGAGCGTAATGCGGAAGCCCAGTGGATCGATGGCCCAGCCCCACTGGCTCTCCTGCAGGTAGGGGTTCTTGGCGCCGGCGAAGGCGTTACCCTGGGTGCGCTCGATATCGGGGTTATCGGCACCGGCGGAGCAACGGGTGCTGTAATAGCTAAAGCTGATGAAATCGACGGTGTTAGTGGCCAGGATCTCGCGGTCCTCGTCCGTCATGCCCACATCGATACCCAGACGCTCGAGCTTCTTGACGGCATATGCCGGGTAGTAGCCGCGGCTCTGGACATCGACGAAGAAGTAGTTGTCCTGGTTATCGAGCTGCGCCTGGCGCACATCGCCCGGACGGCAGCTGTAGGGGTAGTAGCTACCTGCGGCGAGCATGCAGCCGATCTTGACCTCGGGGTCGATCTCGTGGGCAATCTTGGTTGCCCAAGCGCTGGCGACGAGCTCGTTGTGGGCGGCCAGGTACTCGACGGCCTCCTTGTTCTCGCCTTCCTCAAAGACCAGACCGGCACCCATAAACGGCAAGTGCAGAATCATATTGATCTCGTTGAAGGTAAGCCAGTACTTCACCAGGCCCTTGTAGCGGGTGAAGATCGTGATCGCGAGGTTCTTGTAGAAGTCGATGAGCTTGCGGTTGCGCCAGCCGCCATACTCCTTGATGAGGTGAATCGGGCAGTCGAAGTGCGTGATGGTCACGAGCGGCTCGATGCCGTGCGCCTGACACTCGCGGAACACGTCCTCGTAGAAGGCCAAGCCGGCCTCGTTGGGCTCGGTCTCGTCACCGTTGGGGAAGATGCGGGTCCACGCCAGGCTCATACGGAAGGTCTTAAAGCCCATCTCGGCAAAGAGGGCGATGTCCTCCTTGTAGTGGTGATAGAAATCGATGCCGGTCTGCGCGGGATAGTAATAGCCGTCCTCGAAGTCGAGCATCTTGCGCTGGCCGGAGACCACCGCATAGCGCTCGGGGCCGTGCGGAGCCACGTCCACGTTGGCAAGGCCGCGGCCGTCCACGTCGTAGGCGCCCTCGCACTGGTTGGCAGCCGTTGCGCCGCCCCACAGGAAGTCATTACGGAAAGCCATGTATCAACCCCTTCGCACGCTGTTGTCATAGGTTCAGTATCCCTGCAAACAACGCGTCGCTCAACGGCAACGGCACGGGCCGATACTTCTTTTCGCACACGGTGGCCCAGCAGCCGCCCCCGCCTGACACTTTCTGATACCGCCGCCCCAAACCACCACAAAGGGGACAGGCACCTTTGTGGTGGTGTAGGGCGGTTTGTCTCGATCTGTAACAGTTAGGCCGCCAAAACCGGGCCTGGTGTTACAGGTTGAGATTGTTCGGTCTGTCCCCTGCGGTTTGTCTAAATCTGTAACAAGTAGAGACGATTTAGCCCGCTAGATGTTACAGATCGAGACAGAAGATTCTAGTCCACGGTGATGTCGAGGTTCTTGCCGATGAGACCTACGTAGCCGCCCTCGGCAGCCTTGGGGCTGTCGGCGTGGCAGAGGACCCACTTGTCGGCCTTCCAGTAGCAGTAGCTGTCACCAGTGGCAGGCATGTCGGCTGCGGCCTCGGGGCGCGGGCCGTTGGTGCCCGCCGGCAGCGCCACCATCACCTGGAAGCCGCCTTCGTCGACCATGCACGGCGTGTAGTGGAGCGTGGTGTTGAAAACCTCGACAACCTTGCCCGCCGGCACGCGGAACGCCTTGACGCACGCGGTATCGAGCTTGCCGTCCTCGATCTCCCAGCGATGCGCCACGAGCAGGATAAAATCGCGAGCACCCAGGTTGAACTCGCTGGCGCGGTGGTACTCCAGGCAGTTGAGGCGCGTGTTGTGACCGTTGCACCAGCCGAGCTGGAAGGGACGGCCACCAAACATGAGAAAGCCCAACTTATCGGCATCCTTGGCGCCCTCGAGCTCCGGCGCACTTGCTACGTACTTGCTGCCCTCGGGAATGGGCGTGGCAGAGAGCGCCTCGAGCACGGGCGACGTGAGCTCGGACGAAACGTCATCCCAAACGTTGCCATAGGATTTGAACTCGGGATCGTTGACAGAGTAGATATGCATGTTCACTCCTGTTCGTAAATGTGACTATACGAACATTCTAGAACAAACATGAGCGATTTTGAACGCTCGTCCTGACCAATCAACAAAAAGGCGCCCCCGCATAAGCGAAGGCGCCCAATGCGCTCGTTTTGGGCGACAAAGCTCTTACGCCTGCTGATAGTGCAGGTGCTTCTCGTCGATATCGGCCAGGTCGCGGTCGAGGTAACGGCGTGCGAGCCAGTTAGCCATGGGAAGGTTCTGGTCCAAGTAGTTGCCGCACTCCTCAGGAGCGGCACCGGGGACATCGCCCTCAAAGCCAGCAACAAACTCGAACAGCTCGCGCACGAGCGGCAGAATCTCCTCGCTCGTCACCTCGCCAAACACGACGAGGTAAAAGCCCGTGCGGCAGCCCATGGGCCCAAAGTAGACAATGCGGCTCGACCACTCGGCATGGTTGCGGAGGAACGTCGCGCCCAGGTGTTCGATGGTGTGGCACTCGGCCGTGTTCATGACCGGCTCCTTGTTGGGCGCGGTCAGGCGCAGGTCAAACGTGGTGACGGCGGCACCGGTCGCCGGATCGCGGTCGATGCGGCTCACATACACGCCGGGCTCAAGCAGCAGATGATCAACGGAAAAGCTGGCGATGCGCTCCATGGCAGATCCTCTCGATAGTCAAATTGGGACGGGGCTCTTTTAGCTGGCTCGAATGGTCGCACCAATCATACCAGTCAAAAAAGCCCCGTCCCAAAAAGACAACTTAGCCAAGGACACGGGCCATACGCGTCTTGAACTCGGACAGGAAGCGCGGAGCATCCACGGTCAGTGCCACAAGCGCGCTCTTGTCCGGATCGGACAGGCGGCGCTCATCGCAGATGGTGCGACCGCGGTACTCGCCCAGCAGATCAACACGCAGGTTGCAGCCGAGCGCACCTACGAGCGTGGGGTCGATCGCCACGGCAACGGCCAGCGGATCGTGCAGCGCACAACCACCCAGGTAGGGTGCGTTCATCTCATACGAGCCAATGTAGTGCTCGACCATGCTCGCAAATGCGCAGCCCGCCATGGTGCCCGAGCCCGTCCAGCCGGCAATGTCGCGGCGTGTGAGCACCACGCGATGCGTCACGTCCAAGCCCACCATGGTGAGCTTGCGGTCCGAACGCAGCACGGCATCGGCCGCCTCGGGATCGCTTGCCATGTTGGCCTCGGCACCCGCACTCACGTTACC
>URNJ01000064.1 GCA_900549215.1 uncultured Collinsella sp. | reverse complement strand
AACGGCGGCTACCTCAAGGAGAACTACATGTCGTCCTTTATGGGCTTTGCACCGGCACAATCGCCCAAGGTGCTGTGCTATATCACGCTCGACGGAACGCCGAGCGGCTCAGATGCCGCTGCGGTGCCGTTCCAGTCCATTATGGCCAACGCACTCGACGTGCTGGGTATTCCGCACACGAGGTAGGGGGTTACAATCTTTGGGGCGTGGTTTGTTGTCCCATATGAGGGGTGTTCACATGCCCTGCACCACGCATGCGCGGCGCTGGGATACAATACGCCGATAGCATTATTAGGTTTACAGGGGAGCTGCAATGATAGAGATCGCCGTCAACAACCTCGCGGCCGCAACAGGGGCCCGAACCGTGACGGGAGAAGCCGATCGGGTATGCCGCGGGTGCGTTATCGACTCGCGCCAGGTCGAGGAAGGGACGATTTTCGTCGCCTTTCCCGGTGAAAACGTCGACGGCAATGATTTTGCTTCCCGTGCCGTCCAGTCGGGTGCCGGCGCCGTCGTGATGACGCGTGAGCCCGAGGCTGAGCTGGTCTCGCTGGCGCAGGACAAGGGCTGCGCCATCTTGCTGACCGACGATCCCGAGGAGTTTCTGCTGCGTTTGGCGCACGCGTACCGTCTGGAGCTTGGCTGCCTGGTCGTTGGCATTACCGGTTCCATCGGCAAGACGACGACCAAGGACGTGCTCGCCGCTGTGCTCGCCAAGCGCTATCGTGTCTGGGCCACCAAGGGCAATTTCAATAACCTGATCGGCATGCCGCTCACGGTGCTTTCCGCTCCGGCCGATACCGAGGTCCTGGTGCTCGAGATGGGCATGAACCATTTCCACGAGATCGAGCGCCTGTCCCAGTCCGCCAATCCCAACCTTGCCATCGTGAGCAAGATCGGCACCTCTCATATCGGCATTTTGGGTAGTCGCGAGAACATCGCCCGCGCTAAGGCCGAGATTGTCCAGGGTATGTGCGCCGCCGGCGACTTCTTGCCGCTGCTGGTTTTGGGCGGCGAGGACGACTTTACGCCGTTCATTCGCGATACGTTCGCCCAGCCTGCTGGTATCGACGTGATACTGGCCGGCGTTTCGGACGATGATGAGGTCCGTGCCCGCGACATTCGAGTTGATGACGAGGGCCGTCCGGTCTTTACGCTCGATTTTGGCCAGGGTGAGACGATCGATACCATGCTTGCCATCCCCGGCGTGCAGTCCGTTCCTAATGCCGTTAAGGCCGCCGCGGTTGCCTATCGCCTGGGCGTGACGCCCGAGCAGATCGATGCTGCCTTTAGAGGCCTCACGATCACCGGTCACCGCCAGGAGATCAAGCGCGCCAAGAGCGGTGCCCGCGTCATTGACGATTCCTACAACGCCAGCGCCGAATCCATGGCTGCTGGTCTCGATCTGCTGTGCTCGCTTTCGTGCACGGGGTCTCGCATGGCGATCTTGGGCGAGATGGGCGAGATGGGCGACGAGGCTCCTCGCATGCATGAGCTTGTGGGCGCCTATGCCGCCGCCAAGAAGCTCGACATGCTGGCGTGCGTGGGTGGTGAGCTGGCCCAGCTTATGGCCGATGCCGCGCGCATGATGGGCATGGACGAGGACCGCATCCAGGTGTTCTCCGATTATCAGCAGGTGCTCGACCGCATGGGCGGCGCGCTTGAAAAACATGATGTTGTACTGGTCAAGGGTTCCCGCTTTGTTGAGCTCGACCGCTTTGTGGAAGGTGTGTGCTAGCCCATGTTCGGCAATCCCTCATATCCAACGTATCAGGCTTTTTTGGGGCTTGGCATCGCCGCCGCCATTGCGCTGCTGCTCATGCCGTGGTGGATCAAGCTGCTCAAGGTCGAGGGTATCGGCCAGCAGGTTCGTGCCGACGGTCCCAAGCGTCATTTGGTTAAGCAGGGAACGCCCACCATGGGTGGCGTTGTCATCCTCGTCGCGATCTCGCTGACCTGCCTGCTGATGGGCAAGCTCACCACCGAGCTCGTGCTCGTGCTGCTCGCCACGCTGGCGACCGGCGTGCTGGGCCTGATCGACGACCTGACCTCCGTTACGCATGGGCGCTCGCTCGGTCTGACGCCTCATGCCAAGATGATCGGCCTAACCATTATCTGTGTCACCTTTACGGTACTTGCCGTTAACTGGTGCGGCGTCGCCCCCGAGATTCGTTTTCCCGGCGGCCTGACGATTGACCTCGGTGTTCTTTCGACCACCATCTGCGGCCTTTCGTTCCCGTGGCTCTACATTGTCTTTTGCTGGCTGATGATCGCCGGTCTTTCTAATGCTGTGAACCTGACCGATGGCCTTGACGGTCTTGCTGGCGGCACCTCCATGATCGCCATGCTCGCCATGGCTGCGATGGCGTTTTTGCACGGAGACGTGAACCTGTCCATCTTCTGCACCGCGTGTGCCGGTGCCTGCTTGGGCTTTCTGTGGTTCAACTGCTATCCGGCGAGCATCTTTATGGGCGATACCGGCTCGCTTGCCCTGGGCGCCGCGTTTGCCTGCACGTCCATCATGACCAACACCGAGGTCGTCTCCCTCATCATCGGCGGCCTGTTTATCGTTGAGACCCTGTCGGTCATGATTCAGGTTGTCTACTTCCACTTTACGCACAAGCGCGTCTTCCTTATGGCGCCCATCCATCATCATTTCGAAAAGAAGGGCTGGGCCGAGACCAAGGTCGTCATCCGTTTTTGGATTATCGCTGCGGACTTTGGTGCCGTTGGCCTTGCTTTGTTCTTCCAGTTGGGATAGTGGTCTTTCATGCCTCTTGCTGATGTCTTTAGCCTGCTCGTTTTGGGTCAGGGCAAATCCGGCCTCGATGTCGCCCGCTGGGCGCTGGCACATCCCGAGCGCGTAAGCGCCGTTACCGTGTATGGCGGCGGCACCTCTGAGCCCAATGACGCCGCGCGTGCGCTCGAGGCTGCTGGTGCGTCGTTTGTCTATGGGACCGAACAGGTCGAGGGCGCCTATGACGTATGCGTGACGTGCCCGGGCATCTCGGAGTTTTCGGGCTTCTTTAAGGCCGGGCGCGATCATGCCGCCCAGATTATGGGCGAGCCCGAGTTTGCCTATCGCCTGTCGCCCGATAACTGGATTGCCATCACGGGCACCAACGGCAAGACGACCACCACGTCGCTGACGGATTATCTGCTCAAGGCTGCCGGCGAGGCCAGCGTAGCCGTCGGCAACATCGGCGAGCCGCCGGTCAACGAGATTGACGGCCGAGCCCACAACGAGTGGTTTGTGGCTGAGCTCTCGAGCTATCAGATTGCTACGACCACCGAGCTCCACCCTCGAGTGGCGGTGCTGCTCAACATCACTCCCGACCACTTGGGCTGGCATAAGAGCCATAGGAACTATGCGCTTGCCAAGGTCAAACTGTTCGACAATATGGTCGATGACGATCTGGCGGTTGTCGACGTCGAAGACGCCGGCATTCACGAGTTCGATGAGTACATCTACACGCCGGGTCGTCGCATCTGCAAGGTTGCCTTTGACGAGCCTGAGGGCGAGGATGCCGCCTTTGTGCGCGATGGCAAGATGATCGTGCGTCTGAAGGGTGTCGAGACCCCGCTCATCGCTACATCCGAGCTCAAGATCTCGGGCCATCACAATGTTATCAATGCCCTGTGCGCTGCCACGGCTGCCTTGGCGGTCGGTGCCGATGTCGATGGTGTCTGCCGCGGTCTTGCCTCGTTCCAGCCGCTCGAGCACCGCGTGGAGCCGTGTGGCGAGATTGACGGCGTGCGCTACGTCAACGATTCCAAGGCGACCAACACCGATGCGGTCGAGAAGGCACTGACGGCATTTCCCGATGACGACGTGATCTTGCTGCTCGGCGGCCACGATAAGGGCACGCCGCTCACGGACTTCGCGCGCGTCGTTATGGACAACGTGCGCTCGGTCGTCTGCTTTGGCGATGCGCGCGAGCGCTTCACCGCCGCTATGGACGAGGCCGATGTCGATGGCGATGTGGATATCGCCCAGGCGGATGACCTGCGCGACGCCGTGGACGTTGCCCGTTCGCTTTCGAGCCGTGGCGATGTGATCTTACTTTCTCCTGCCTGCTCTTCGTTCGATGAGTTCTCGGGCTATGAGGAGCGCGGCCGCGTGTTTAAGGACTACGTGGCCCAGCTTGCCGCTACAGCGAAATCACAAATGGAATAGGGGTTGCGGTGAGAGAGGAGAGCCCCCGACAAGGTATGAGGAGGCCCGACTCGGACCGTGCTTCCTCGCGTCGCAGCACACCGCGTTCCGGTCGCGGCGGGCAGTCGTTTAGCGAACGCTATATTGCCGGCGTTCCCGCCCGTATCATGCGCCCCCGTTTGATATTCATGGCCTGCCTGTTTACCTTGGTAAGCTTTGGCCTGCTGATGGTGTACTCGGCGTCTTCGGTCGAGGCGCTGCACGAGAATGGCTCGGCGACGTTTTTTCTGTTTCGACAAGCCGCGTTTGCCGGAGTTGGCGTGCTGGCTATGGTTGCTATCGTGCGCATCTTGCCGGACAGTTGGTTCGGGGAAGACGTGCTCAGGATCTTCCTTATCGGCATGATAGGGCTACTGCTTCTGGTGTTCTTGGTGGGCAGCGGCAGCCGTGGCGCCACGCGCTGGCTCAACATCGCCGGTATTCAGTTCCAGCCTTCCGAGTTTTTAAAGCCATTTGCCATTGCGTATTCGGCCATCATGCTTGATCGCTTCTTTTCGCCCGGTGGTAACATCAACGAATTCCTTCGCAAGATGGGCATCTACCTGGGCATTTCGCTCTTTCTGATCTTTATCCAGCCCGATTTCGGTACTGTTCTGATCATCCTGTTGACCCTTATGTGCATGGCGTTGTTTGCGGGTCTCGACCCCAGATTTATCATTGGCGTGCTAATCTTCGGCATTCTCGTGATCGTGATTGCGCTTGTAGCAGAGCCGTACCGTATGGTGCGTATTCAGGTTGCCTTGAACCCTTGGGCCGACGAGTATGGTGACGGCTATCAGGCCACGCTTGCCATTATGGCCTTTGCCTCGGGCGGTCTGTTCGGCCGTGGCATCGGCAACTCAACCATGAAGTACTCGTATCTGCCCGAAGCGCACAACGACTACATCCTGGCCATCATTGGCGAGGAAGTCGGTTTTGTCGGAACCGTGCTGTTCTTCTTGGTGTTTGCGATGCTGATCTACTCGGCGTTTCGCATTGCCGAGCAGGCGACCGATCGTCGGGGTGCGCTCATGGCGTCTGGCTCCGCGGTCATTCTCGCGGTGCAGTTTTTGATTAACGCGCTAGGCATCCTCAACGTGTTTCCCATGACGGGCAAACCGTTGCCGTTTATTAGCTACGGCGGTTCGTCGATTATTGTGTCGCTTATGCTTGCCGGGTTGATCCTGCGCGTTTCGTACGAGAGCGCCCGTCGCGATGAGTACGACCGTCGCCGCGAGAGCTTTGCCGTTATGGATGAGAGCACCGCCGGCGTGCCCCACGTGCGCGGCGAGCGATCTACGCGTAACGGTTTTACCGTCCTGGATGGCTCTGCGACCGAGCCGGCAGCCCGCCCGCGTCAGCGAACGGCGCCGCAAGGTCGTCCTCAGCGCTCCACTCCTCGCAATGCGGGCGGCGGATATAATCGAATCGATTTGAACTCGGACCCGTCGGCGCGTCTGCGCACCGACGACCAGGGACCGCGTGTACGAAGGGACTACCATGACCGATAAGATGACCGTTGCTATTGCAGCCGGCGGTACGGCAGGACACATCAACCCCGCGCTCGCCTTGGCCGAAGAACTGCGTGACCGTGGCCACCACGTTGTGTTCGTGGGCCAGTCGCGCAAGCTCGAGGGTCGTTTGGTCCCCGAGGCTGGGTTTGATTTTGTGCCCATTACGGTCACGGGCTTCGACCGCTCCCGACCTTGGACGGCGCTGACCTCGCTGTGGCGTGTCAACAAGGCTAAGCGTGCGCTCGCCAGTCATTTCTCAAAGGTCGGCAAGCCCGACGCTGTCATCGGTTTTGGTGCCTATGTCGAGGTTCCGCTGCTGGGGTGGTGCAAGGGCGCAGGCGTTCCGTATCTGCTACATGAGCAGAACTCTGTTCCGGGCCTGGCCAACAAGATGATGAACTCCCACGCCGCTCGCGTGTGCATCTCGGTGCCGGCAGCGCGCTCGGTCTTTGAGCGCGAAGGTGACCCTGACCACGTGCTCATGACCGGCAACCCCGTACGTCGCTCGGTGATCGAGGGCGATCGCGCTCGCGGCCGCAAGGCACTTGGCGTTCCCGAGGACGCTACGCTGCTGCTCGTCTTTGGCGGTTCACTTGGCGCCCAGCACCTCAACGAGCGCGTGGTCTCGCTCAAAAACGAGCTGCTTTCGCGCAAGAACCTCTATGTGTTGCATTCGACGGGTGCCGACGGCTTTGAGGAGACCGAGCGCGCTTTGGCGCTGACGCCCGAGGAGGCGAAGCGTTACCGCGTCCAGCCTTACATCGACGACATGGGCGATATGCTGGCTGCTGCCGATTTGGTGCTCTCGCGTTCGGGCGCATCGAGCGTGGCCGAGATCGCTGCGCTCGCCGTGCCCTCGGTGCTCGTGCCGTATCCGCATGCGACGGCCGACCACCAAACCACCAATGCCCGGTATCTGGTCGACGCCGGGGCCGGCGTGCTCTGCGCCGATGCCGATATCGACGGTTCTGCCTTTGCCGATGAGCTGCTGCACCTGGTCGATGACGCGGCGGCGCGCGACACCATGCGACAGGCGGCGCGTGGTCTGGCTCAGGATAGGGCCGCCGCTCTTCTGGCCGATGCGGTAGAGGGTTTGCGTTAGTTAGACGGGATATCGTCGGTCGCCCTCGCGCTGATGCGGTAGGTGCGGTACAGTTAACGGGTTACAGGCAGTGTTTACGCAAGGAGTACACGAGCACATGGCTGATTCCCAGACTGCAACCTCCGCGCCCGAGTTTAAGAGCGCCCACTTTATCGGTATCGGCGGCGCCGGCATGAGCGGCATCGCCCTCGTTCTGCACGAGCGCGGTTATGCCGTTACCGGCTCCGACCTTAAGACGTCACGCTATATCCGCCAGCTTACCCGCGCTGGTGTGAAGGTGCATGTGGGCCATGAGGCCGCCACGATCGACGAGGTCAAGCCCGACGTGGTTGTTGTCTCCACCGCTATTCCGGAGTCCAACCCTGAACTCGTGCGCGCTCGCGAGCTGGGCATTCCCGTGTGGCCCCGTGCCAAGATGCTCTCTGCCTTGGGCCACGGCTACACCACCGTCGCTGTTGCCGGCACGCATGGCAAGACCACCACGTCTTCGATGTGCGCCACCATGCTCGACCGCATGGGCCTGGATCCGAGCTTCTTGATCGGCGGCATCGTCGAGGGCTATGACACGAACGGCAAGAACGGCTCGGGCGACTACTTTGTCGCCGAGGCCGACGAGTCCGACAGCTCCTTCCTGTTCCTGAACCCCAACGTGGTCATTGTGACCAACGTCGAGGCCGACCACCTCGATCACTACTCGGGTATCGAGGAGATCGAGGCGACTTTCGCCAAATTCATGAGCCTGGTGGGCGAGGACGGCACCGTCATCGTCTGCGGTGAGGACCCGCATCTGGTCGAGCTCGCCAAGTCGACGGGCCGTCACGTGCTTTCCTACGGCTTTGCCGAGAGCAACGACATCGTCTGCATGCACCCGGATGTTAAGGGCATCCAGAGTGACTTTATCGTTCGCTTTGAGGACGGCACTGAGCATGCTGTGGAGATCAAGAGCAATCCCGGTCGCCACAACATGCTCAACGCCACGGCGGTGCTCACCGTCGCCCATGTCCTGGGCCTTGACATCGACGCCGCCGCCAAGGCGCTCTCGAGCTTTGAGGGCGTCCGCCGTCGCTTTACCCACGTGGGCGATATCGATGGCATCACCGTGGTCGATGATTACGGCCATCACCCCACCGAGATCAAGGCGACGCTTGCTGCTGCTTCGTCGCTGGGCTACAAGCACGTCGACGTCGTGTTCCAGCCGCACCGCTATTCGCGCCTGCAGGCCCTGTGCGACGACTTTGCTGATGCATTTGCCAATGCCGATAAACTGCTGCTGATTGATGTGTTCTCGGCTGGCGAGATTCCCATTCCGGGTGTCACCTCTAAGATGCTCGCCGATACCGTGCGCGCCAAGCATCCTGGCAAGGAGGTCGTGTATTGCTCCAGCCGTCTTGAGCTCAATCAGGAGCTCGAGCAGATGGTGGGCGAGGGGGACCTGCTGCTCACCATGGGTGCCGGTGACGTTACGACCGTCGGTCCCGAGTTCATTGAGTATCTGACTGCCAAGAAAGACGCTTAAGTCTAATGGGTCTGTTTAACGCCGTCATGGCGCTCTCGGGCATGATCGACACGGATGTGATCGAGGACGAGCGCCTTGCGCGTCATACGAGCTATCGTATCGGCGGCAAGGCCGACCTCTTTGTGACGTGCCATAGCTATCATGCCCTCCGCCGCGCCGTGGCGGTGCTCGATCGCGAGCAGGTGCCGTGGGTCATCATCGGCAAGGGCTCCAATCTGCTGGTTGCCGATGGCGGTTATCGCGGTGCCGTCATTTCGCTCGGACGTGAGTTTCAGCGCACGGTTGTTGCCGATGACGGTTGTACGCTGACGGTCGGTGCGGGCGTGATGTTTGCGCGCCTGGTCAACGATGCCCTGTCGCGTAGCCTCTCGGGCCTTGAGTTTGCCGTTGGCATCCCTGGCTCGGTCGGCGGTGCGATATCCATGAATGCCGGCACACGGACCGAGTGGATTGGCTCGCTGGTCGAGGATGTCGTAACGTTTGACCCGGCATCCGGTATCAAGCATTATGCGGGGTCCGAGATCGCTTGGGGCTACCGCGAATGTAGCCTTCCCCGCAATGAGATCATCCTCGAGTGCGTGCTCAAGCTTAAACCGGCGCCCAAGGCCGACATTCGCGAGCGCATGGAGCGGTACCTGACGAGGCGCAAGCGTACGCAGCCCATGGGTCGCGCATCCTGCGGGTCGGTCTTTCGCAACCCGCCCGATGCGAGCGTGGGAAAGCTCATCGAGGATTGTGGATTAAAGGGTTTTTCAATTGGCGGCGCGGAAGTTTCGCCCGTTCACGCTAATTTTATCGTTAATAACGGAACTGCCTCGGCCAATGACGTTGCCGCGGTTATCAGACATGTGCACGGAAAGGTGAGGGAGGCGTATGGCATCGAGCTCAGACCGGAAGTTAAATTCCTCGGCTTCTAGAGCATCGAAACCCACCTTCCGCCGCGCCGGAGGGGGTTGAGCGCGGTT
>URNJ01000063.1 GCA_900549215.1 uncultured Collinsella sp. | reverse complement strand
CCGGGTGCCCCGCTTTTCTTGGAGGGTTCTCTAGTAACTTTTTCAAAACCAATGATCATCAGGCCGATGGACCTGCGCGTCACTCGCTACGGAGGCAGTACGCCATTGAACAAGGGGGGGCAATTATTTTTCACGGCGACCTCCTCCCCGCTTGATGACGAGCGCGACAACAATAACCGCCACTCCGATGGCAGCCAAAACCGCCACCAGCACCAACGCTCTATCTCCCGTCGAGGGCATAAAGCTTCGACTTGCTTCTTTGCTTGGGGTGTTGAGCACCGACAGCTCAATCGAACCCGTCCCGGCATCGGCGGTATCAACCCGTAGGGAGCTCTCGGCCGACACGGTCACCTCGGGCTTCGCTGCTGCTACCTGTTTAACGTCCAGGCCCTCGGCCGTAACTGTCACCGCACGTTTGCCCTCAAAGGCGGTGTAGCCCTTGGGAGCCGCGACCTCTTCGACGGTGTAGACACCCGCGTCCACACCGTTCAATTCCACATGGCCATCTGCGCCGGTGGTGACGCACGCGCCGGCATCCGTCGACCACGCGCCGTCGGTCGTTAGAATGCGCCCGCGGTCATCGATGATGCGCAGCTTGGCGCCCGCGAGCGGTTCATCGTCCGAGCTTGAGCGCTTGATCAGACTGAGTCCCCAGGTGTAGACCGTCGCATCGTCACTCGGCGTGCGGGTGAATCCGGCGTCGCCGGACTGGTCGGCGAGGGGAGAGCGCGGGTAACGCAGGAAGACCTCGTTGGGATTGCCCTTGGTAGCGCCTCGATTGCAGTTGGCCCCCAACGGCGCATTGTAGACAGCGACCACGCGGGCGCCCGAGGTAAAGGCGTCTGCCCCGCCGAGCGCGGCGATGAGGTCGCCGGTACGCACGGTGAAGGCATTGCCCTCGACCGAGACCTTGCACCGTGAAGTCATGTCTGTCCACCCTTTAGCCGGCGTCGAGCTGACGTTGCCGCCCTCACATGCGACCACATCGAAGCCGCCGTCCGCGCCCGCCGCCACGTACATGCGCATGCTCGTGGCGACCTTGGAGGGGTCGAGCCCCACGCTCATGGTGTCGACGAACTGCACCGTATAGGCGTCGTAGGCCGTGAGCCCGGCCGGGACCGTGGCAGAGAGGCGCCAGTACAGGTCGTCGGCGACCGTGGCGTCGGCGGCCTTGCCCCATGCGGCGGTGCTGTCCTCCAGCACGTGCTTGGCCACCTTGGGCGTCGCGGCCTTGGGCTTGACGGTGACGGCGCTGCCGCCGACCAGGGCCATGATCGGCGCGGTGCCGGCCTCGCCCTGAGCGATGGCGTCGTCGTCGACAACGATGAGCCAGTAGCCACAGGGCAGCTCGGCCGCCGTGCCCGCGTTAAGGCCCACGGAGGCGGCGCCTGCTTCGACAATTGCGCGGGCAAGTTTTGCCGTCAGCGCAGTCGTCATGCGTCCGTCGGCATTCATCCATTCGGCTGCCGCTTGCGCCGTCGATGCCGAGCTATCAAGCCCCGCATCATGAAGCACAGGGAGAACGGCCTGGCAAACGGCATCATTCGCCCACGCCAAGTCCGTCGCAACCTTTTGATCGGAGCCGGCCTTATCGGCAACAGTTGCCGAAAAGAGCTGGTACGCATCGTATTGCGTCGCGACGTCGCCGCTAATCGTGATGACCCCGGCATCGGCAGCACGGACCGTCTCGGGCGACACTGCAAAAGCAAGGATAGCCATCATGGCCACCATCATGACGGTCAACAAGCGGCGGCTAAGCCTACTCACGGCGACCACCTCGATCTTGATCGCGATGGCGGCGAGCATGCATCCCCGTCGCGGCAAAGCACAGCAACGATGCGCCAGCCAAATACGTCATAGTCAAGCCAGCCCCGCCCGCCTCGGGAAGCGTGGTCGAGTATTTGTTGGTAAAGGTTGGCGGATCCTGAGAGCCCTTGCCATAGGTAACTACGACGTTGAGCTGGTCCGTGCCATTAGTTACCTTAACCGTGACGTTGTACACGGTCCTGTCATAGGTGATGTGATCTTTAACATGGTCGACGGCGCCCTCGGGCTCGACCTCGGAGATGGTGTAGGTATAGGTTCCCGCCTTGTTGTACTTGACGTCAAAGGAGACATTTCCCTTGTCATTATTGGTCACCGTCTGGAGCACTTTGCCCTCGGCGTCCTTGAGCGCGAACGAGAACTGACCTTCCCTGAAGGTTCCGCCTTTAAGCACTTTCTTTGCTTTTATCGTCGCTTTGCCTTCAAGGGGCGCGTCATACACCCAAATCTCTGCATCTGACGTTATCTCCGTATTGGCACCAAGCAAAGATTTCGCCGTATTCATGGCTTGCTCGTATTGCCCGTCGTCCGCGCTGCCCTTGAGCAGAATCCATGTTGGTTGGGCGGCGCGATATCCAGGAGGCGCCGTCGTCTCTTCGAGGCAGTAAAGCTTGCAGGATGCCATGGCGCCCGAACTCGTTCCCGAACTCGTTCCAAAAGTCACACTTCCGTCAGGGCCAGTCGTTCCGTCAGAAAAAAACGTCTTTGCGCCCTCAACGCCGGCACTGTCCTGCGCCTTATCCATGTCAATCGCATAGAGTGTGAACGTAGCGTCAGCCAACGGCGCGGTAACGTCCTTTTCATCCACTTTGTGGACCACAATGCCGTGCCCCGTTCCGCCTCCCGATGCGCCGGCATCTATGTCATATTCACGTTCGTGTTTCACATACCCGCCTGCAATACCTTCAAGCTGTGCCTCGTTGGAAAGGGAAACTGTACCAGACTCACCGGACAGAACTTCATATTCTACTTTCAGATATTTCTCATCGGGAAGCCTCAACGTCAATCGCTGCTGCTTTCCAGCGCCTCCGACAAAGAGATCAAGAGCCGTCCTGTATTTTTCTTTTGTCAGCACACGCCATTCGCCGTTATCGCGCTCAGATACGCTAAGCGACGAGGGGATAAACGTGCACTTAGAATCCATCACATCATATAGATCGAGGTAGTCGGTTCCGTCTTTTAGGTCTAGCGCCGATTCATTAACAAAAATCGTGTAGTGAATTCGTTTACTATTACTTACTGACGCACCGGTCTTTGACAATACGTCGTTCTTGATCTGTACGGTATCAGAGCCCGCCTTAAAATCCTTATTATCCGAGCTCGCACTCGCCGAGTTCGTAAGCTCGCCGAGGTTCTTTGACGTGTCGACCACTGACCTCTTGACAGCAGTTGCATACGTCAGCTTCACATAGCCTGTATTGTTACTCAACTTTTCCGTTGGAATCGAAAACGTAACCTCTCGACGATCAACGGCAGGCGTCAGCAAGACACCCGAAGCCTCGGTTTTTTCTCTCTCATGTTCCCATTCGCGGCCGGGCACCGCCGTCTCGTAGGGATTTGAATACAAAGAATATTTAGCCGAACAGGGGATATAACTCATTCCATCAGGAAGCTCATCTTTAACAACGACATCTTTACCATTAAGCTTGCCCGCGCCATAAGATTCATCGGCAGGAGTCTTAACTCGATTGACATAGACCGTCCAGTCGACAATCCACGCACCTTTGTCGTTCGAGCCATCAACTGGTTTCCAATCAAACGCCTCATCCCACCGTGCCTGCGAACCATCTTCATTTATTTTTACGCTCTTCTCTACCGAAGGCTTCGTTTCGCTTTCAACATAGTAAAAAACGTAATCAGAATAGCCGCTAAACCCATCAACAGAGGCAAAGTTAGAGTACCAACCAGGAAGTGCGTCGGTCACCGTTTTATACGTAATAACCACTTCAGGGTCTTTATCCAGTGCTTTTTTGACTTTATCCATATTGGTTATTCGGATATTGCAGTTATGTTGGTTGCTTTTCTGCGACAGATCTGCGCCTCCCTCAAACTTCCAATCGGGACCTTGGTCCAGCTTGGTATCCCCGATGGTAATTACATGTGAAGGACCATCGGAGGTATCCGGCCCCATAGTCTGCTTCCAAGCCGCCAGCATGGTATCTTTGATAAGAACGGATGTTGGGTTTTTCGCATTTACGTAATCACGGAGCTCTACGCGTAATTGCCAAGTTGCTTTTCCGGTCCGAGATGCCTCATCCGGATTAAGCAGTGTTTTACGAATGGTCTTGCCCGTCCAAGGACGGTTGTAGTATGCGGTGCTTTCTCCGGAGGGCTGATCTGAACCTTCTTTTTTCACGCTTGCCGTGTTGCTTACCTTTTCGTAGGATTTCTCATCTTTCAGCTTGGTTTGATAGACGATGCAATAGGTCGCATACCGGTCGCCCTCTTTTGGATTAAACGTATAGCTAAATGAATCCCCTGACTCGCTCAGCGTTCTCTCATCAATCTTTTGTTTTTCATCGGCGGTCTCTCCCTTGTAGACCTTGTAGTTGCCAATATAATCCTGCTTGCCATCGAGCTTGTCGGTAAAGGCGTAGCCAGACATATCGGCCTTGAGAGATCCCCTGTTGAGCACAACCTTCCAAGTGATGACAGACGATGTTCCGGAGCCAGCCCCTTTTTGAATCATGTCGTATTGAAACGGTTCCGACACCCCGTTAATCGTAAGAGATTGTTGGGGATTTGCTTTTCCCCAAGTTGCTTGTACGCTATTCCTACCTTGCGTAGGTGTGCCATTAGAAAGAGACAAGTTCTTGCTAACTGTCGTTTCGTAGGTAACGGTATGGTCGCCCTGAGAAAGGTTACCTAGCGACAATATTGCAGTTCGCTCTTCGATGCTCACGGACGAACCAAGAGGATTTCCATCGAGCTTGAAGCTGCTTTGGTCAAAGTCCAGGTAGTCGCCGAGCGTATCGATCAGCTTTACATCCGTTGCGTGCGACGTAACACTCAGAATAATAGTCCAAGTTATCTTGGCAATTCCAGTACTGCTATCCTGAGAAAAGATACCCGATTTACTTCCCTCAACTGCGCCATCTTGAATCTTAATCGGCACAGCTTCGCCAACGCCTGGAAATTTCAGTTCGGCTTTTTTGCCGTCATCTACATCTTTGTCTTTGAGCGTAAACTCGAAATTGATCCGCACATAGAGCGAAGAGGGATGGCCGCTGAGATAGCTGTCATCGTAATTAAAAACGAACTTGTTATCCTTTATGTACCAAGTTCCCATCCTTTGTGCATTCTCGGTATCGTCCGTCCATAAGACACCGCCCTCGTTGTTCTCCACAGCAATCGAATTGGGAAAGGTATAGATCGCCTCAAGCCTTTCAGGTGTAGGCCCACAATTCTCATAAAAATGAGCCTCCATAGAACCGTAGATAGTATCGGCTGTCGTAATCGAGGGTGAGCTCTCTTTACCGAAAGGCTGCTGACGTTCCTTATCGGCATACAGCCCAACCGTAACGTCCGCCGTATTCTCATCAATCACAATCGGCGTCGGCGTCGTCGCATCCTCGGCGCGCACGGGGGCTGCGCCGTGAAAAACTGCAGCGGTAAGGCTAATTAAAATAAAGACCAGGGTCGCCATACCCAGCGACCGTGAGCGGTGTGCGTCCATAGTTGTCCCTTAATTCCTACAACACAGTGTGGAATACGGCGAATCGTCGGATCGAACACAAGCCCCAACATCTACGAGAACCTACCTAGCGCATTGCAAGAACCCATTGGGGGCAACTTCTAAGACGGTTCGTCTATGCCACAATGCATAAAATACAATATAGATAACAGTCATGTAAACCGCTGGTAAAGAGGTCTTTTAATGTAATACCAGTTGATATTTATCTGTTAACGGTTTTGTATCAAAGCGGTTATATCCTGTGGAATTATGTATATGTTTAAACAACTTTACTTTGGCTGGAAAGCCGCTCGGGGGATAACCTCCTCCACCGTGGTGCAAAGTAACCTGTCCCCTTGCACCAAAAAGGGCGCCGACCATTGCGGTCGACGCCCTTTCTTGTTAGACGCTATAAAGCCCGGCACTTATTTGTTGACCTGGCCGGCGCGAACGGCAGCCTTCTTGCGGTCGGTAGCATTGAGCAGACGCTTGCGCAGGCGGATGTTCTTGGGAGTAATCTCGACCAGCTCGTCGTCGGCGATGTACTCCAGCGCTTCCTCCAGCGAGAAGGTGCGGGGCGGCACCAGCTGGACGGAGATATCGGAGGTCGAGGAACGCTGGTTGCCCAGGTTCTTGGTGCGAGCGATGTTGACGACCATGTCGCCGGCCTTGCTGCGCTCGCCCACGATCATGCCCTCATAGCACTCGGTGCCCGGCTCAACAAACAGCTGGCCGCGCTCCTGCAGCGTACCCAGAGCATAGGCAACGGCCTTCTCGGTGGTCATGGAGATCATTGCGCCGTTCTGACGGTTACCGATCTCGCCGGCGTAAGGACCGTACTCCAGGAAGGTGTGGTAGAACACGCCCTCGCCGTGGGTGACGTTCATGATGCGGTTCTTGAGACCCATGATGCCGCGCGTCGGGATCTTGAACTCAAGGTGCGTCACGATGCCCGAGGTGTCCATGCTCGTCATGATGCCGCCGGAGGTACCGAAGACCTCAACGACCTTGCCTGAGTACTCGTCCGGGCACTCAACGACGGCCTGCTCGACAGGCTCCATCTTGTTGCCGTTCTCGTCCTTCTTAAACAGGACGCGGGGACGGCCGACCTGGAACTCAAAGCCCTCGCGGCGCATGGACTCCATCAGAACAGACAGGTGCAGAATGCCGCGGCCCGAGACCTCGACGCCGCTCTTGTCCTCGAGCTCCTCGATCTTCATGGTCACGTTGTTCTCGGCCTCGTTGAACAGGCGCTCCTTGAGCTGACGGGCGCCCACGATGTCGCCGTCGCGACCGACGAGCGGGGAGGTCGAAGCCTCAAAGACGATGGACAGGGTCGGCGGGTCGATCTCGATGGGCTCGAGCTCGACGGGGTTCTCGGGGTCGGTGTAGACATCGCCGATATCGGTGCGTTCAATACCCACGACAGCGGCGATATCGCCGGCGCCGACTTCCTGGCACTCGGTGCGGCCCAGGTAGTCGAAGGTAAAGAGCTGCTTGACGGTAGCGGTGGCGCTGGAGCCGTCGTTCTTCACAACCAGAATCTGGTCGCCCTGGTGAATGGCGCCGGAATACACGCGACCGATACCGATGCGGCCGACGAAGTTGGAGTGGTCGATGGTCACGCACTGCATGGCCAGCGGGGCGTTCTCGTCAACCTCGGGCGCGGGCATGTCGTCGATGATCATATCGAGCAGCGGATACATGTCCATGTTGCCGTCGTTGGGGTCAAGACGGGCAAAGCCGTTCATGGCGCTGGCGTAGACCACGTGCTCCATGGCGAACTCAAGCTGGTCGTCGGTGGCGCCCAGGTCGGCCATAAGGTCGAGGCAGTCGTTGTAGGCCTTCTCGGGGTTAGCGCCCGGACGGTCGATCTTGTTGATGACGATCATAATCTTAAGGCCGGTGTCGATAGCGTGACGCAGTACGAAGCGGGTCTGGGGCATGGGGCCTTCAAAAGCGTCGACCAGCAGCAGGGCGCCGTCGGCCATACGCAGCACGCGCTCGACCTCGCCGCCGAAGTCGGCGTGGCCCGGGGTGTCGATGACGTTGATCTTGACGTCCTTGTACTCGATAGAGATGTTCTTGGCGAGAATCGTAATGCCGCGCTCGCGCTCCTGGTCGTTGGAATCCAGGACGCGGTCCTCGACCTGCTGGTTGGCACGGAAGGCGTCCGTGGCACGCAGGAGCTTGTCGACCATCGTCGTCTTGCCGTGGTCGACGTGAGCGATGATGGCGATGTTCCTCAGATTGTCTACGCGCATGTAGTTCCCCTATCTTCTATCTATATACAACCGGCACGCGTATGCGGCCCGCCCAGCGATACAACGCTCAGCGGGAATATTGAGCCTTTTACCGAAAACTCGTTTATTTTAGCGATTTTAGATGAGAGGGGTTTCCTCACCTGCAGGTTCAGGGTCGCTCCACATAAAACCATCGCCGGCGCCCATGCCCTCATACAGCACATATGCCGAAAAACCGCTCTCGAGCGTAGTCTCAAAGAAGCTCACGAGCAGAGCATCGTGATAGCCGCCGTCAATCTCGACGCAGCCGGTGTAGCCGATGGCATAGCGAGCGATACGGCCCAGGCCCTCGTCCTTGAGACCCATCTTGTGCTCGGAGATAAAGTTGGTGGCCGCCTCGAGGCACGCCTCTTCGCCATCCTCATCGAGCGCCGCCAGATAACGGTTGGAAGCGGCGTCCTCAATTGCCACGACCACGCCAGGGTTTTCACCGGCGGCAAGGTCGTCCAAGAACGCGCCGATCAGATCGCACACCATGGCGTCGAGCTCGGCGGAGACGTTACCGGCGTCCTGCATATCCTGTGCCATCTTTAGACCTTCCCATCGAGTTTGGCGTCGTTACAGTTCTTGTGCCTCAGCAGCGATCTTAGCGGCAGCGTCGCGGGCGCGCATCATATCCATCGCGCGCTTGTCGAGTACCTTGATCTGACTGGTCAGCATGACCGCATCGACCACGTCCCAGATCACCAGGCCCGTAGAGATCGAAAACCCAAGCGCACCAACTGTACCACGAAGGCGCGAGCAGATTGCCGCAACAAGGGCGGAGATGACAACCATCTTGATAAACGAGCCGCGGCGTTCGCGAAGCGTGCGGGCCTGCGTCACATAGGCAATGCGAGCCGCCTCAGAAGCCTCCGAGCGCATCTGGGCCTCGCGGGCGATTGCAGCCGCTTCAGCCGACATCCCGCCGGCCATCAGCGAACGCTCCGCAACCTGGACGCCCCGCATTTAGAAGTCATCGGGGGAGAGCGTATGGACGAACTCGTCGAACTTCTCGAACTCCTGCTCGTCGTCGACTTCCTCGGCGTGGGTAGAAACAGTGCCCAGGCGATTCATGATGTCGTCCTCCACAAACATGGGGGCATTGCTGCGCACGGCAAGGGCAATGGCATCACTGGGGCGGGCGTCGATCTTGCGCTCGTCACCATCGGCCAGTACGACGATCGTCGCGTAGAACACCGGCGGCTCGGCGCGAACGATCTCGATGCGCTCGAGCTTGGCGCCCAGGGCGCCAACAGTATCGAGCAACAGGTCATGGGTAATCGGGCGCTCGGCGCGGCCGCTATCGATGCCGCGGCTGATGGCAGCGGCTTCAAACGAACCAGTCTGAATGGAAAGGGAACGCAGCGGCGCGGGCGAGTCCGATTTGCTGCAGCGCTCGCGAAGCACGATAAGCGATGGCACGGGACCGGCGGCCATGACGATGGTCTCTATGTCGACACGAACCATGGAACACCTCCGGTACGTAGCGGTTAACACGCGGCAGCTCCACCGCATTGAATAGCTATACTACCCAATCTTTCGCACAGCACACAAAACCAAAATGAGATTTATCGCAGACAAGAAAAAAGCCCCAAGGCAATGCCCCAGGGCTCTTCACAGTTTTGATGGTGGACCTGACAAGATTCGAACTTGTGACCTCCCGGTTATCAGCCGGACGCTCTAACCAACTGAGCTACAGGTCCATCATGGTGGAGGTTAGGGGGATCGAACCCCTGACCTCAGGCTTGCAAAGCCCGCGCTCTCCCAGCTGA
>URNJ01000062.1 GCA_900549215.1 uncultured Collinsella sp. | reverse complement strand
TAAACTGAAGGGACTGACCCCGGAGGAGTTCCGGAGACAGTCCCTTGCGGCGTAGTTTTTATTTAAGCCGTCCAAGTTTTGGGGTGCAGTTCATTTTGCGACGGGGCTTTTTTGACTACTTTTTCGCAAACGCAAGTGCTCGGCGAGGCAGCCGACAAGAGGTAGTCAAAAAAGCCCCGTCCCAAAAAGACTACCCCAAAGTGGGCTGCGTGATGATTAGAACGAGAGGTTGTCATCGGTGTTGGCGGCTTCGCCGTCGGCGAGCACGTCGTTGCCGTCGACATCCTTAAGGAGCACCGAGACCTTCTGCTCGGCATCGGCCAGTCGGGTACGCAGGCTCTTGAGGAGCTCGACGCCGCGGGTGTAGCTCTCGAGCGACTCCTCGAGCTCCATGTCTCCCGACTCCAAGCTGCGGATAATGAGTTCCAGCTCCTGCGAGGCCTGCTTGTACGTAAGCTGCTCGACCGGGGTCTTCTCTGCCATATCTGTTTCCTTTCCTAAAGGTTTATCGCTATGAAACGCGGGTTACTCGACCGTATCGACCGTTGCTGCCACGTTGCCGTCTGCCATGCGCACGCGAATGGCGTCGCCAGGCTTAAAGGTCTTGGCGCTCGTAGCCACACCATCATCGCTGTACGCGATGGAATAGCCGCGAGCAAGTACCTTGAGCGGCGACAGGGCATCGAGCGACGCGGCAGGTCGGAAGCGGGTTTGCTGAGCATCGAACGTCCCCGATGCTCCAGACGGGAACTCGCAAGCGAGAGTGCATGGCGCTTACCATCGAGCCCCGAGGTGCTTGTAATCAGACGCTCGGGCAAGCGCCCAAAGTTGGAGCGAAATGTCCCGACCGAGCGTACTATGGCGCCCGACAGGCGATCGGCAGTCAGCGCAAGCTCCGATTCGCGACGCTCGACCATAAATGTGGGGTCGTTGAGGCACGGGCGACACGCAGCGGCATCGAGCGCATCACCCAAGCGAGCCGTATAGGTATCCCAGGCACGGCGACCGCGCTGATCGAGCATCTCCAGGTCGACCTGGGCCGACCCAATCATCGATGCCATCGCGGCACCCAGACGCTGATGGCGCGCCTCGAGCACATCGGCCAACTCCGTCATAGCCGGCGCCACCGATTCTGCCGCCGCCGTGGGCGTGGAGGCGCGTCGGTCGCTCACCATGTCGCAAATCGAGGTATCGGGCTCATGGCCAATGCCGGTCACCACGGGCACAGGACAAGCCGCCACCGCGCGGGCAAGCTCCTCGTCATTAAAGGTCATGAGGTCCTCAAAGGAGCCGCCGCCGCGCACCAGCAAAATACAGTCGGGCGCCGGCGTAATGGAAGCGGCGCGGCGCAAGCCCTCAATGAGCTCTGCCGGCGCGCCCTCGCCTTGCACCTTGGCGCCCACGCAAACAAGCTCGACGAGCGGGTTGCGACGGCGCAATGTGCGCTTGACGTCGTCGATCACGGCGCCGGAAAGCGAGGTGACGACTGCCACGCGGGAGCAGAACACCGGGATGCGGCGCTTGCGCGCTTCGTCCATCAGGCCCTCGCGGCGTAGCTTTTCGGCCAGTTGCGCCACCTGCTGACGCAGCAGACCCTCCCCCGCTAACGAGAACGAGCGGGCGACAAAGCTCATACGGCCCGTGGGCTTGTAGAGGTTAAAGCTGCCCTTAAAGCTCACCTGCATACCATCGCGCAAATCGAAGGTGCGCTTGAGATAGGCGCCCTTCCAGATAATGCAATCGACGACGGCCGAGTCGTCCTTGATCTGGAAGTAGCAGTGGCCGCTTCGGGCATTGGGGCCACGAAAGCCGGTGACCTCGCCCAGGACGCTCAGCTGCGGAATCGCATCGAGCGCACCAGCGGCGATCTCGACCGCCTGGCTCACGCTGAGCTCTTTGCGCTCCTGCTCGTCCGACCCGTCGAACTCGGCGGAAACGCTGTTGCCGGTTAGATTCCAGCCTGCCACGCAGCCTCCTTTCGTCATCGTGCACATGGGCTCCGGCCCTGCGCAAATTCAAGTCCCACACATAGTACAGCGCCGCTGGGACACAAATCCCCGCGGCGCTTTGTCAGTCCCATTTGTTATCGGTTGGAGTTTCTGTTGTAGCGAGCCATAAGGTAGAGCAGCTGAATAATCGAGGTGAGCGCCGATGCCACATAGGTAAGCGCAGCTGCCGTCAGCACCTTCTTGGCACCGTTGACCTGCTTGGAGCTCATGCCCGACTGCTCAATGTAGGCCACAGCGCGGCGGCTGGCATCGATCTCGACCGGCAGCGTAACCAGCTGGAACAACACGCTAAACGAGAAGAAGATCAACGCGAGAGTCGTGAGCCCCGCGATGTTCATGAACAGGCCCATAAGCAGCACGATGGTCCAAGTGTTCTGGGTAAAGTTGACGACGGGCACGAGGGCGCTGCGCACCTGCATCATGGCGTAGCCGCTTTGACGCTGGGCGGCATGGCCCGCCTCGTGACAGGCGACGGCAACGCTTGCGACCGATCCACCCGAACGGTTGGCGTCCGAGAGATACAGATTGTTATCCTGCGGGTTGTAGTGATCGGTGAGCTCGCCGGCAACGCCCTTGATGCCCACGGCGTTGCAACCGTTGGCGTCGAGCATGCGGCGAGCAACCGCAGCGCCCGTATCGCCGTCCGAGCGAACCTTGGACCACGTCTTGTACGTCGAGTTGATATAGCTCTGTGCGGCAAGACCGAGCACCGTACAGACAAGAACAACCAGCAGGTACAGCGGGTCGATACCAAAGCCGTATCCATAGTAATAAGGCATGCGAATTCCTCCGAATCGAGTTACACGTTGGAGGCATTCTACCCACTCAGGCGGTTAGGCTTCCCTACAGTAGCTCGATTTTGCCGTCCTTCACGGTGAGTCCCATGTTGCCCGATAGCAGATCGTCCAGGCGCGAGCCCACGAGCTCAAAGCGCCAGCCTTCGCGCAGGGGGCTCTGCTCGGGATGCTCAATGTAGTCAGCCAGATCATCGCGCGAGGCAATGACTGAGGTTGCCACGCCCGAGCGCTCGGCAACCAGGCGAATGAGCGCATACATCAGGTCCGTCACGCTCTCCAGCTCCGGCGAGATCTGGCGATGCCCGCGCACCATGAGCGGCAGGCGATCGTGCGGGCAGCTCGCGCCACGCTTGATGGCCATGAGCGCGCCGTCCACGTCGCGCTCCCCCAACTGATCGGTACCGCGGATACTGCGGAACTCCTCGACGCGCACGGGATTGCGCTTGACGAGCGCCAACAGCGTATCGTCGGACATGACCCACTTGCGCGGGATGTTGCGTCGCTCGGCACGGTCCTCGCGCCAAGCGGCAAGCTCGCGCGCGATGCCCAGCTGATGGCGGCTGCACGAGTTGATGCGCTTGACCTTACGGAATGCCTCGTGACGGTCGGCGCGATAGTGCGACTCGTCGGCCAGTGGGCGTAGCTCGTCGAGCACCCAGTCCACGCGGCCCAGTTCGCGCAGGCGGCTCATCATCTCGGTATAGGCGACGATCAGGTACTTGACGTCATCAATCGCGTACTCAATCTGCTTGTCGGTCAGCGGGCGCCGCGACCAGTCGGTCAGCGATTCAGTCTTGGGCAGCGATACGCCGCAAAACGTCTGCACGAGCGCGCCGTACGAAATCTGCTGGCGCTCGCCCAAAAAGGCGGCGGCGACCTGCGTGTCAAAAATAGGACGCGGCAGCACGCCCACGGTATGGAGCATAACCTCCATGTCCTGCGAGCAGGCGTGGAACACCTTGGTCACGCTCTCGTCGGCCATGAGCTCGGCGAGCGGCGACAGGTCGTCGATCACCAGGGGGTCGATTGCGACGCTCTCGGCAGGGGTGGCAATCTGAACCAGGCACAGACGCGGATGGAACGTGCGCTCGCGCAAAAACTCGGTATCGACGGCAATCGCGTCGAACTCGCGGGCGCGCTGGCAAAAGTCGAGTAGAGCCTGATGTGTGGAAATGTACATATCAACCCATCGAATAAGGTTAGGCCCGAAAAACACGGGTAGGATATCGGCATTGCCTTACAACTATACTCGGTTAGTCACAGAACGGGAACGTAAGTATGCGCTGCCTTATCATCCACAACCCGGCATCGGGCCCCAGCTCAGATGAAATCTACGCATTCACGCACGCCCTCGCACAGGGCGGCGACGAGGTCGTGATGCGCTTTATCGGCGATGGCATGGAGCCCGAGGACGCCGTGGCGGACGTGCGCGAGTTCGATCGCGTGGTGGTCTCGGGCGGCGACGGCACCGTCTCCAACGTGCTCGACCAGATGCGCGGATGCGGCGTCCCCACACTCGTCTTCCCCTCTGGCACGGCCTGCCTGTTCTTCAACAACATCGGCAATGCCCCCGAGGCGGCGGCACTCGCCAAGGCCTGCCGCGCCGGCCGCACCGTCAAGGCAGACATGGGCGAGCTCTTTTGGCTCGACGAGAACGGCAACGAGAAGCGTCATGGCTTCATCATCATCGCCGGCTCGGGCTACGATGCCGAGATCATGATGAAGGCCGCCCCCACCAAAAACGACATCGGTGAGATCGCCTACTTCCTGTCCGCGCTCGCCACGCCCAATCCCACGGTGGCGCACTTTACAATTGAGCATGACGGCATTGTCGAGGAGCTCGACGGCATCTGCTGCATGGCAGGCAACACCTCGGTCATCCAAAACGACATCAATCTGTTCCCCGACTGCCGCATGAACGACGGCATGGTGGACATCGCAGTCATCGAGCCCGTGCGCACCGTGCAGCTGCTGCCCACCGTGATTACCGCCGCGCTCGACCCCGCCGGCAAGGTGCTCGGCCGCCCGCAGTTCAAAATCATCCAGACCAAGGAAGCCAAGATCACCTGCACGCCGTCGCTGGGCATGCAGTTCGATGGCGAGATTATCTCCAGCAACTCCGGCGTCTTTGGCGCCCGCGCGCTTCCGCAATGTCTCGACCTCATCGTCGACGAATTCTCACCGCTCGGTAAATAGGAGGACCCCCATGAACGACAATCCCCTGCTCGGCTTTATCGTCATTGTTCTGGCCATGCTCGTCGGCTATGCGATCAACGTGATCCACCGTCGGAAGAAGTAATTCCACATTGGTATGATATTCATCCAATTATCGTCTCCCCCGCTGTTTGTGCATTTGCCAAACAGCGGGGGATTTTCATTTCGGGTATTTCCAGACGCTTTATTCAGGTGCAGTAATTGCAGGGAGTCTTTATTTGGCTAAAGCTACAAACTGAGTATAATTAACCACTCATCGCATATTTCATTACGCTTATCGAGTAAGTATCTTTCATAGATGAATATTGTTTCCAGTTCGTTACGCTAGTGGGGTGTCTTTATTGGCTGAAGCCCTCTGGCGACAGAGGGCTTTCGCACGCTGGGAGGGATTATGAGGAAAACTCACCCCGTCAACGCGCTCAAGAAGCTAGGCATAGGCCTCGCCTTTGGAGCTGCAACCATCATGTCCATGCCGACCTCTGCGCTCGCCTGCACGCAGATCTACATGGGCAAAAACCTAACGGCCGATGGCAATACGTATTATGGCCGCACCGAGGACGTTGGCACACGTTACCTCAAGCACTATGGCATTGAACCCTCGCATGGTCCCGGCCATATCTACGGCTCAGACGAGTCCGACTTCGCATACACCTCGACCAAGACCACATATCGTTATAGCTACGTGCGCGACCACCCTTCGCAGTGGCACGGACGCTGGGACGCCTACTCCGAAGCGGGAATTAACGAGAAGGGCGTTTCTTGCTCTGCCACGCTGAGCACGAGCATGAATGACGAAGCAAAGGCCGCAGATCCCCTGACCAAAACAGGCATCAGCGAATACGTCTACGCCGGCGTCATCCTTGGCGAGAGCGGCACGGCCCGCGAGGGAGTCGAGCTCATCGGCAGGCTCATTAACGAACAGGGCGCCAACGCCAACGACCAGCTCATCATTGCCGACAACAATGAGACCTGGCTGTTCGCCGCGCTTTCCGGCCATCAGTGGATTGCCATGAAGTTGACCGATGATATCGCGTCGCTCAATCCCAATATCAGCAATCTCAACTTCAAGGTTAACCTCGATGACACCGTAAACTGCATTCACTCCGAAGGCATTAAGTCCCTACCTGAAGAAAAGGGTTTCGCCAAGTATTTCGACGACGGACAGTTCGATGTTGCCCAGACCTACGGTTCGCCCATCGACAAAACTTCCGTTCACGCTTGGTCGCGCTACGTCCAGGGCCGCGATTACCTTGGGGCTCCGCTTACTGAGGGCACCGACTATGAAATCGTCCAGGACACTAGCGAAAAACCGCGCGCTAAGGTTGGCGCCATGGTAAATGAAATGCAGCCGCTGTTCTTCCAACCCGAAAAGTCCGGTTGGAATACTTTTGAACTTATTCGCGCCTTTGGCAATCGTGGCGAAAACGTTCCCGGCCTCAGCGCCAACACCGATGGTGCCTATTGCATCGGCACCGAGCGCAACGGTGAGGCCCATCTCTTCCAGATTCGCAACGGCCTCAACCCTGAAATTGCGACCATCCAATGGGAGATGCTCTCTCGAGCTGAATTCTCCATCGCCATCCCGCTGTACTCCGCCCTGATGACCGAGGTCAGCCCCTACTTCAGCGACCAGACCGTATCTTTCGACCACTGCGACGAAACAGACGTTGTAAACAACGAAGAGCCTGAGAACTCCATCAACTACGTCTTTATGGACATCAGCTCGCTTGCCTTCGAGAATCGTGCCACCCTCGGTGCTGGCGTCCATGCCTATCTTGACGCCCTCCAGAATGAGCTCATCGAGCAGAACAAGGAAGTTGACGCCGCCATGCTGGCCGAAACGACCACCGAGGGCCGCACTGCCCTAGCCAACAAGGCCGGCAAGGCTGCCACCGAGAACACCTACAAGAAGTGCAAGGCCCTGCTCCAGGAGATGCGCGCCTATCAGAAGGCCGGAAACTTCGAACAGCCCTTCACCCCAAGCGATCTGAACACCGAGACCAAGGGCCTCAAGGTGTCCATCACCTACGCCCAGGACGCTCTTGCCACCGACCCGGTCACCCCGGATCAACCCGGCACCCCCGAGCAGCCTGGTACTCCTGAGCAGCCCGGTACCCCCGAGCAGCCCGCTAAGCCCGAGCAGCCAGACGCCAAGCCTGCGAAGCCTAGCAAGTCCGACACCACGACCACGGTAACCACTAACAAGACGAACACCAAGGGCGGCCTGCCCACCACTGGCGATCGTTTTGATGGCCGCATGGTGGCCGCATTCGCCATCGCTGGCGTTGCCGTCATCTCCGCGGGCGGTTACTTCCTCTACCGTCGCAATAAGGAGTAACGTCTTAGCTGAGCGGACAAGGCAGCAATGGCAGCCTCGCCCGCTCAACCCGCTCTTTTGACCGGCGGGAAACCCGCCTGAAATCTTTTCAAAAAAGATTTCCCCGCACACACTTCGCTGTGCTATAGTGCAGCGCAACAGCAACTAGGTGCGACCGCGCCATGGCATCACGAAAGGAGCCACCGACATGAAGAACACGATGACGTCTCTCAACAACTGGTGGTGGCGTGATGCGAATACGATCGGTCGACAGTGAGTCCCTCACGCCTGTTTTTGCGCTCTAGGTGATTGGAAGGCCTCCGGTTTCGACCGGGGGCCTTTTTCTATCTCGAGCCCGATCGCATTCGCATCACGCGCCTCCGCTTTTCTCTTGCACTCCCATTCCGAAAGGATTTTCACCATGTCTCAGAACACCACCGCCACCCAGCCCCGCACCGTCCAGACCGCCGACCGCGGCAAACTCGATGTCCGCGCCCTCGTCTTACTCGCCATCCTGCTTGCCGCCGGCTTTATCCTCAACTTCACCGTCGGTAAGGCCATCTCGGGCATCTCGGGCGGCATGATCAGCCCCGAGTTCATCATCTCGGCCTTCTGCCTCACCATCTTGGTCGTGCGCCCCAACATCGGTCAGGCGCTCATCATCGGCCTCATCTCTGCCGCCGTGATCCAGATCACCACCACCTCGCCGTTCATCGATTTTGCCGCCGAAGGCATCGCCGCCATGCTTATGGCCGCCATCGTCAACGCTGCCGGCAAGAACGGCCAAGTTAAGCCTGTCGTCGCCATTGTCGCCACCTTCGTGACCACCTTTGTCTCGGGCGTCATCTTCATGGCTATCAAGATGGCTATGCTCGGTGTGGTGGGCGAGCTCGCTGCCGCCATGCTGCCTGTCGTCGCCATGACCGCCGTCTTTAACGCCATTCTGGTCGGTGCCCTCTACTTGCCCATCCAGAAGGCCCTTAAGCTCAACTAACCCGCTCGGCTTTACGAGCCACCCCATCTTGGCGTTCATTCGTCGCTCGCGTGCCCAAGTACGCTTCGCTCCTCTTTCGCGCCAACCTGGGGCCCTCGTAAAGCCGTCTCCATGCTCCATTATTCAAAATTAATCCCCTTTTCGATTTAACCCCTTTCGTGGGGGTCTAGGACACTCTTATCTCAAATCCCACCTTAAGGAGAACATCATGGCCACCGACACTCAGGCTCGCACCATCTCCGCCAACGCCGCTTCCAACAAGGGCATCCTCGATATCACCTCGCTCGTCCTGCTCGCCGTCCTCCTTGCCGCCGGCTTTATCCTCAACATGACCGTGGGCAACGCGCTTGCCGCAACGGGTATCAAGCCGCAGTTCATCATTGCCGCCTACGCCCTGGCCATCGCACTCACGCAGGCGAGCTTTGCCCAGGCAGCCATCTTTGGCATCCTGTCAGCCGCCGTCATCCAGATCACCACGTCAATCCCCGGCCTCAACTTTGTGACCGAGCTTGCCGGCGCGCTGACGATGGCGGCGCTCGTCAAGTCCAACATCGGCGGCAACAAGGTCAACCCCTTCATCACCGGCCTGCTCACCACCCTGGTCTCGGGTGCCCTCTTCGCCGTCCTGGGCACCGTCATCATGGGTGCCGCGCTGCCCACCGCGCTCGCCAAGGTGCCCATCGTGCTCGGCACCGCCGTCTTCAACGCCGTCGTGGTCCAGGCTCTCTTCTTCCCCCTGCGCAAGGTGCTCAACAAATAGCCTGATATGATGGACGGGCCGCGCGTTAGCGGCCCCATCACCAAAGACTGTCCCAAACAGCTAGCATTTGGGTGTTCCTATAGTTTTGTCAACCGTCGGGGCTACTCCCGGTAGGGCACCCGGTCGCGCATCACGGCGTATATCGCCCTGAGCCGCTTCCTCGCGACGGCCTTGAGCGCCCGCCCGTGCCCCATGCCCCGTGTCCTGCAGGCCCGGTAGTACTCGCCGTAGCGCCCCGAGGACCTCACCAGGCTGTTGCACGAGAAGATCAGCAGGGACTTGAGCCTCGCGTCGCCGCGCCTGGACGCCCTGACCGACCTCACCGACGTGCCGGAGCTCCTCACCCTCGGGGCTATGCCGCAGTACGAGGCCAGGTGGTCGTGGTCCGGGAACCTCCCGATGTCGACCGACACCGCGAGCTGCGCCGCGGTCCTCGGGCCGATGCCGGGCACGGTGAGCAGGCACGCGTAGGTCTCGTCGCCCTCGAGCAGCGCCGCCGTCTCGGCCTCGAGGGCCCCGGCCTCGTCGAGGGCCTCCGATATCCGGGCGGCCAGGAATCTGATCTGCCTGTTCTCGGCCTCGACGAGCGCCGGCGGGGGCGCGGTGGAGGCGGCCGCGGCCTCCCCGGCGGCCTCG
>URNJ01000061.1 GCA_900549215.1 uncultured Collinsella sp. | reverse complement strand
GGCTGGGCGCATCGTTCCGCCGATGGGGGCGTGCCGGTCGTGGACTCTGTGCGCTGCCACTATGAGGGTGACCGTTCGTGTGTTCGTGCCCATGCGGTCACGGAGGCATTGGGTCGCATTGCCCTTGTGCTCAACTCTATGGAATAGACGTGTTTTAAGGGGCCTCCGAGCCCCTTAATTGTGGAGATGGGGACCTTAGGCTCATTTGGCGTTTGTGCTGGTTGTAGATGTATTTTTGCCTGCCTTGTTCATATTTGGTCCTTTGTGGTCAAGCATTTGGTCAGTGTTTGGTCGGCGTTTGGTTGGGTTTTGGAAAGACCGCCTGCATATGATTGGCCTGAACGGTTGACCACGAACAGCCGTTCGTTTATTATCGATGCAGGTTGTTAAGAGGAGGGCTATTCATGGCCAAGAATTCAGGTCCCGTACGTACCGTTCATGCTCGCACGACGGGTAAAGAGCGCGATGAGATGATCGCCACCACCAAGGCCGAGATCGAGAAGAAATTCGGCCAGGGTTCCATCATGAGGTACGGCGACGGTGGTCCCGAGCTCGAGGTCGAGGCCATTCCCACGGGCGCCCTGGCCCTCGATGCCGCGCTGGGTATCGGCGGCGTGCCGCGCGGCCGAATCGTCGAGATCTACGGTCCCGAGTCCTCCGGTAAGACGACGCTTTCGCTCGAGATCTTGGCCGAGGCCCAGGCAATGGGCGGCGTTGTGGCATTTATCGATGCCGAGCACGCGCTCGATCCCACGTATGCCGCGCGCATCGGCGTGGATATCGACGAGGTGCTCATTTCCCAGCCCGATACGGGTGAGCAGGCGCTCGAGATCGTTGACATGCTCGTGCGTTCCGGCGCCATCGATGCCATCGTCGTCGACTCCGTCGCCGCGCTGACCCCGCGTGCCGAGATCGAGGGAGAAATCGGCGACACTACGGTCGGTCTTCAGGCTCGCCTGATGAGCCAAGCTCTTCGCAAGCTCGCCGGCTCGCTGTCCAAGTCCAACACGACGTGCATCTTCATTAACCAGCTGCGTGAGAAGATCGGCGTCATGTTCGGCAACCCCGAGACTACGACGGGCGGCCGCGCCCTTAAGTTCTTCTCTTCGGTGCGTATCGACATTCGTCGTATCGACAGCATTAAGCTTAAGGACGAGGTTATCGGTAACCGCGTGCGCGCCAAGGTCGTTAAGAACAAGGTGGCAGCTCCGTTCCGTTCTGCTGAGTTCGACATCATGTACGGTACGGGCATCTCTAAGGAGGGCTCGATTCTGGACATGGCTGTCGAGTGCGGCATCTGCAAGAAGATGGGCTCCTGGTTTGCCTATGGCGAGGACAAGCTCGGCAACGGTCGCGAGGCCGCCAAGGCTTTCCTGCGCGAACACCCCGATTGCGCCGATGAGATTGAGCATAAGGTCCGCCTTGCCTGCGGGCTTGAGTTTGATGACGATGCTCCGTCCGAGGTCGAGCTGACCGATCAGCCTGCGCCTGAGGAGTTTGACGAGCTTTACGCCATCGATGGTTCCGCCATGCTCGATGATGACGACGAGTAGCGGTTACGCTCATGTCGTATACGGTGACCGAGGCCACGGTCGTCTTTCCCGATAAGAAGGCGGCCTCCTCGTTCTCGAGCGGGTATGCGTCCAAAAAGCCTTGCGCACATATCGATTGTGAGCTTGAGGGCGGTTTTGAGCGGTCCATTTGGATTCCCGTGCGGGTCGCGCGGCTGTATGTCAAAAATCGCCCCGCTCTTCCCTGTGATTGGGACAACTTTCGTGAGGCGGTGCAGCTCATCGAGCGTAAATGTGCACTTACCATGGTGACCGAGATGTTATCGCGCCGCGACCATGCGACGGGTGAGGTCCGTGACAAGTTGGCTCGCTACGGCTTTCGCCAGCCCGCGATTGATTTCGCCGTCGAGCGCGCCACCGAGTATCGCTTTTTAGACGAGAACCGCTTTTGCTCGTACTTTATCGAGGAACGCAAGCGGCGCGGTTGGGGACAGCGCAAAATCGAGACCGAGCTCAAGCGACGTCATGTCGTGCTCGATGACATTCCCGGTTATCCCGAGGATTATTTTGCCGTCGAAGACGATTTGTCGCGTGCGTCAGCCCTGCTCGCTAAGCGGCGTGTTCCAGAGACGCGCGGATTCGAAAAAATGGTTCGGTTTTTGATGGGCAAGGGCTTTTCGTATCACATCGCCGCCGATGCCGTTAAGGCACGCCTCGATGCTGAATGCGAGGAATGTGCGGTTTAGGCATATGCGTTTTGTGGTCCTGCCGTTCACCGCGTTTTAGCCGCCGTGCTGGGGCTATTTATTTGACAGTTGTTGTGGTTCAACGTACGATAAACACTGTCATTTGCTTTGTGATATGTGCTCATCTGTGATGAGTTTGTTTATATGTTTATCTGTATCCGACCCGCATAAGCTGCGCCCATATTACTCAAATGTCGCGAGCCGTTCGTAAGGACGGTTCGCTTAGTTGTGTAACGAATCCATAAAAAGGAGTGAGCATGCCTATCATCGCAGCGCTCGTTGGCATCGTTTTGGGTGCTATCGCCGCCATTGCCTACATGCGCACCGCCAAGCAGGGTAGTCTTCACGAGGCCGACGAAAAGATCCAGTCGGCACACGCACAGGCTGAGTCCCTGATCGGTGATGCAAAGCGTCAGGCCGAGACCCTCAAAAAAGAGGCTCTGCTCGAGGCTAAGGAAGAGATAATCAAGAACAAGCAAGCCGCCGAGGCCGAGGACAAGCAGCGTAAGAACGAGATTCGTACGCTCGAGAATCGCGTGATGCAACGCGAGGAATCCCTCGATCGCCGCAACGACGCTCTCGACAAGCGCGAGCATCAGCTGTCCAGCCAGGCCGGTCAGGTCGAGAAGCGCTCCCGTGAGCTCGAGGAGCTCTGCGCAAAGCAGACCTCCGAGCTTGAGCGTATCGCCGACCTTACCCGCGAGGACGCCCACAAGGAGCTCCTCGATAAGGTTCGCGGCGAGGTCACCCACGAGGCCGCCACGATTATTCGCGAGTCCGAGCAGCAGGTTCGCGCCGAGTGCCACAAGACCGCCCAGGAGATTCTGTCCCTGGCGATTCAGCGCTGCGCTGCCGACCACACTGCCGAGGTCACCGTTACCTCCGTGCACATTCCCTCTGATGACCTCAAGGGCCGTATCATCGGTCGCGAGGGTCGCAACATCCGCACCTTCGAGCAGGTTTCCGGCGTCAACCTCGTGATCGACGACACGCCCGAGACCGTTGTTCTTTCGAGCTTCGACCCGGTCCGTCGTGAGACCGCCCGTGTCGCCCTCGAGAACCTCATCGCCGACGGCCGCATTCACCCTGCCCGCATCGAGGAGATGTATCACAAGGCTGCCGACCTGGTTCAGCAGCGCGTGCGCGAGGCTGGCGAGCAGGCTGCCTTCGATACCGGCATCCACGACCTGCACCCCGAGATCGTCAAGACCCTTGGTGCCCTGCGCTACCGTACCTCGTTTGGTCAGAACGTGCTTCAGCACTCCCTCGAGGTCTCTGATCTGTGCGGCGTGATGGCTTCCGAGCTTGGCCTGGACGTTGTGACCGCCAAGCGCGCCGGCCTGCTGCACGACCTGGGCAAGGCAATTGACCACGACGTCGAGGGCCCGCATGCCGTTATCGGCGCCGAGCTTGCCCGCCGTTATGGCGAGAAGCCCGTTATCGTCCACGCTATCGAGGCTCACCATGCCGATGTCGACCCCAACACGGTGCTCGATGTCCTGGTACAGGCCGCCGATGCTGTCTCTGCCTCTCGCCCCGGTGCCCGTCGCGAGTCTGCCGAGAACTACATCAAGCGTCTTGAGAAGCTTGAGGAGATCGCCAACGCCCATGACGGCGTCGAGCGTACCTATGCCATGCAGGCCGGTCGCGAGGTTCACGTCATGGTTCAGCCGGACAAGATCTCCGATGCCCAGTCCACGGTTCTGGCTCACGATATCGCCCATCAGATCGAGGAAGAGATGGAGTATCCCGGTCAGGTGCGCGTCGTCGTGATTCGCGAGAGCCGCGCTGTCGATATCGCTAAATAACATGAGCGACGCGAACGAGCTCATCTCATTTATCGCGTCGATGTCGGGGGAGGGCAACCTTCGCGTCGAGGAGAACCTTGGCGAGGGGTATGTCCGCCTCCGCGTTTCGGAGGCCGAGCGGCGCCAAGCAAAGCACGACATTCAGCATGTCGAGGATATCGTCATCGAAATGCTCCGTAATGCTCGCGATGCTGGCGCCGACAAGGTCTATCTCGCCACGACCAAGGAAGATGGCGTCCGCACGCTTGTCTTTCTGGATAACGGTTCGGGCGTTCCGCAGGATATGCAAGAGCGAATCTTCGATGCCCGCGTTACCTCCAAGCTCGAGAGCATGAAGATGGACCGTTGGGGCGTTCACGGTCGTGGCATGGCATTGTTTTCGATCAAGCAGAACACCGACGAGGCCCGCGTGGTCACGTCCGGTGTCGATCTTGGTTCAGCCTTTAAGGTGAGCGTTGCGGCCGACCGCCTCAGCGAGCGTGCCGATCAGTCCAGCTGGCCCCAGGCCGTCAAGGATGAGGACGGGCGTTATGTCTGTGCTCGCGGTCCGCATAATATTATTCGCGCTGCTTGTGAGTTTGCGCTCGAGGAGTTGCGTGGTTGTGATGTTTATCTTGGTTCTCCGTCTGAGATTGCCGCGACCCTTTATGCTCAGGCGTCAAGTCGGCTCGATACGTCCCGTCTCCTGTTCATTGACGACGAGAGCGAGCTTCCGGTTGTCGATCGGTTAGGCCTTGCCTCCGATGCCGAGGACTTTATCCGTATCTGCTCGGGTTTGGGTCTTGAGATGTCCGAGCGCACGGCACATCGTATTTTGGCAGGGCAGATTAAGCCCGTTCGCGGTGTGATCGCGCGTCTGCTGCGCGAGCGTGATTCGTCTTCGCATGCGCCGGCTCCCGTCGATCTTGCAAAGGATCGTCGCGGGCTTCGTATTGCCAAGGATGACATGGCACAGTTTTCGCGTGCTGTGGAGCGCGACTTTAATGACCTTGCCGCCCGGTACTATCTCAACCTTTGCGGCGACCCAAAGATTCGCGTTTCGCGTGATCGAATCACCGTGACATTCGATCTTGCCAAAGAGGAATAGTGCCTTTACCGAGTCCACTCGGTACGATACAGTTGTTGCAGTTAAAACGTACTTTTAAACGCAGGAGTTTCTTCATGGATTGCCTGAAGGTATCAAGCAAATCATCGCCCGCGTCCGTTGCCGGCGCCATCGCCGGCATGGTCAAGGATGGTGTACCCGTCAACATCCAGTGTGTCGGCGCCGGTGCGGTCAACCAGGCCATTAAGGCCGTGGCTATCGCGCGCGGTTTTTTGATTCCAACCGGTTTTGATATTTCCTGCGCGCCCGTGTTCTCCGACATCCTCATTAACGGGGAGTCACGCACGGCCATCCGCCTTTCTATTTACGTTCACCAGATCAATCGAGCTGCTATGGATAACGTCGTCATGGATGATGTTAAGCCTGTGGCATAGCTTCTGCTTGTCTCGATTCGCCTCCCTTCCATCGTTAGGACTTATGCACATGGACCAGCGTTCCGTACGCGATATTCTTGCCGGTAAAACCTACTTTATCCGCACCTTTGGCTGCCAGATGAATCAGCACGATTCCGAGCGTGTGAGCGGTCTGCTCGATTCGTATGGTTGCCTCATGGCGCTCGATCCCGAGCATGCCGATATCGTTGTCTTCATGACATGCTGTGTGCGTGAGGCCGCCGATACTCGCCTGTACGGTCAGTGCAATTCCTGCAAAAGCCTGCCGCCTTCGCCTTCGGGCAAGCGTGTGGTTGCCGTGGGCGGCTGCATCGCACAGCGTGATGGCGAGGGCCTGCTCACCAACGTCGATAACGTCAATGTCATCTTTGGCACGCATTCCATCGCACATGTGGCCGAGCTCATTGCCGAGGCGTTCCTTGATGGTAAGCGTCATATCCGCACCAATGAGCATGAGGATACGGATGCCATGAGCATGCCGTGGCATCGCGAGACCCAGTATCACGCCTGGGTGCCCATCATGACTGGCTGCAATAATTTCTGCACCTATTGCATCGTGCCGTACGTGCGCGGTCGCGAAAAAAGCCGCCCCTTCGAGGAGATTGTCGACGAGGTGACCGGTTTGGTGCGCCAGGGCGTGCGTGAGATTACGCTACTGGGCCAAAACGTTAACTCTTATGGTCGCGATCTGTTTGGCAAGCCGCGTTTTGCCGATCTGCTGCGTGCCGTGGGCGATACGGGTGTGGAGCGCATCTTCTTTACGTCTTCGCATCCCAAGGATCTGCTTCCCGAGACCATCGACGCCATGGCCGAGACGCCTGCCGTTATGCCGCAGTTGCACCTGGCCGTCCAGTCAGGTTCGACACGGATCCTCAAAGAGATGAATCGCCGTTATACACGCGAGGACTATCTGGGCCTGGTCGATCGCATCCGCAACCGTATGCCCGATATTGCGCTCTCGACCGACATTATCGTTGGCTTCCCGGGCGAGACTGAAGAAGACTTTGAGCAGACGCTCTCACTTGCCGAGACGGTCCGCTATGCTCAGGCCTATACCTTCATCTATTCCAAGCGCGCCGGTACTCCGGCCGCCGAGATTGACGATCCTACGCCGCATGAGGTTATTCTCGAGCGTTTCAACCGCCTGGTTAAGGTTATCGAGACCACGGCACACGAGTATAACCAGGGTGAGCTTCATACTGTGGTTCCGGCGCTCATTGAGGGAACGAGCAAAAAGAATGACGCGGTGCTACTGGGCAAGAGTCCCAAGAATCAGACCGTGCATGCGCCTATCCCAGAGGGTTACAGCATCGACCAGCTTGTTGGCAAGATCGTTGATGTTGACGTTGACGTTGCCAAGACCTGGTATTTGTCTGGCTCCGTTGTGGGCGAGCCGCGCTAATGGTTGCTCCCGGGGCAGGTCTTTCCGCCGTTGCGATCGTCGGTCCGACGGCGGTTGGTAAGAGTGGTGTTGCCGACCGTTTGGCGGCTCGTCTTTCGTCCGAAGTGCTGTCGTGCGATGCGATGCAAATCTATCGCGGCATGGACATCGGTACCGCAAAGATGGCGCCCGATGAGTGTACGGCGCCGCTGCGTCTCGTCGACATTGTAGAGCCGGGTGTGGCGTACTCTGCGGCGCTTTATCAGGCTGACGCTCGCGCGCATGTTGAGCGTTTGCTTGGCGAGGGCCGCCTACCGGTGTTTTGCGGGGGCACAGGCTTGTATCTCAAGGCCGCCCTGGATGAGATGGATTTTCCCTCGGGCGAGCTTGAGGACGATCGTCGCGCGGGGTATCAGGAGCTTGCCGAGCGTATTGGCGAGGAAGAACTGCATGCCCTGCTTGCCGAGCGCGATCCAGAATCAGCTGCTGTTATTCATCCGCATAACGTGCGGCGTGTGATTCGCGCGCTCGAAATGCACGATGATGGCGTTTCCTATGCGCAACAAAAGTCGCAGTTTAGTGTTCCGCGCGAGCATTATCATGCGTTATGGTTTGGCCTGACGCGAAATCGCGAGGTGCTCTATGAACGCATTAACCTACGTGTCGATGTGATGTTTGAGCAGGGTCTTGTTGATGAGGTTCGCGGTCTTATGGACCAGGGGCTGGGAGATGCCCTGACTTCGATGCAGGCAATTGGCTATAAAGAGATCATCGATGCTTTCAATGGCGTGACGAGCATGGATGAGGCTCGCGAACTCATTAAGATGCGTTCGCGTCGCTATGCCAAACGTCAGCTTTCGTGGTTTAAGCGCGATGACCGTATCGCGTGGTTTGATATGGATGAATGTACGATCGATGAGGTCGTTGCTGATATCCTGCATCGTATTGAGGCTGCCTAATGGCTCGTTTCCCCCTTGTTCCCACGGCACCCGAGCCCGAGCGTGCCATTTTGGTTGGTGTTGAGTGGCGCGACAATGCATGGCCACTCGATCGATCGCTCGATGAGCTGGAGCGCCTTGCCCACACGGCTGGTGCCCAGTGCGTGGCTCGCTTGTCTCAGCGTTTGGTAAAGCCGTATCCCAAATCATTTATCGGTTCCGGTAAGGTAGAGGAGCTGTGCGGTCTGGTACATCGCATGGATGCCGATGTCGTTATTTTTGACGACGACCTGACGCCCTCGCAGCAATCCTATTTGGAGAAAGCCGTGGGCGAGCCGGTAAAGATTATCGATCGTACGGCACTGATCTTGGATATCTTTGGCCTGCATGCTCAGACGCGTGAGGGACGCCTACAGGTACAGCTGGCGCAGCTTCAATATCTGTTGCCTCGTCTGCGCGGCATGTGGAGCCATCTCGCCAAGGAACAGACGCGCGGCGGCATCGGCTCACGCTTTGGTCAGGGCGAAAGTCAGCTCGAGGTCGACCGTCGCCTCATTCGTAATAAGATCGCTGCGCTTCGTCGTGAGATCAAGCAGGTTGAACAGCGTCGTGATGTTCAATCCAAGAGTCGTATTGAGTCACCGGCGTTTCGCGTCGCGTTAGCCGGTTATACCAATGCCGGTAAATCGACGTTGCTCAATCGCCTGACAGGCTCTACGGTACTTTCGCAGGACAAGCTGTTTGCTACGCTCGACCCGACGACGCGTTCGTATCGCCTGCCCGGCGGTCGCGGAATGACGATTACCGATACCGTCGGCTTTATTCAAAAGCTGCCGCATGGTCTTGTCGATGCCTTTAAATCGACGCTGTCCGAGGTGTTGGGTGCCGATCTAATTCTCAAAGTCGTAGATGCGTCTGACGAGGACTATGAGCGACAGCTGGAGGCTGTCGACCGCGTGCTTGATGAGATCGGCGCCGGAGAGCGCCTAACGCTGACCGTATTCAATAAAATCGATCTTCTCGATAGCGTTGATCGATTAAGTTTCCGTCGTCGTTTTCCGGAAGCCGTTCTGTTCTCGGCCCAAACGGGCGAGGGGCTCGACGATCTCGTCGATCGCATTGCTCGCGAGGCAGCTGCCACCGATGTACTGCTTTCAGCCGACATTCCATATCGTGAAGGTGCGCTCATTACACTCGTGCATGAGCAGGGGACCCTTTTGCATGAGGAATATCTTGAGGATGGCGTTCGTATTGTGGCGAAACTGCCGGCTCGTGTCGCACCGCGGCTCGAGCGTTATCGCACCGAGTAGGCGAGCTCCAAAATGCCCAGTATAATGGGCTGATGCAGCAGATAAAAGGGTAGTGCATAACGTCCAAGGCTGGCGAGCGCCGGCAGGGAGTTGGCGTAGGCCCAGCTAGGGACGGTCTTATCGATTCCCTGCGCTATATGTGCGGCGAAGTATCCTGCAAGATACATAAAGATAAACGGGATGATGGGGTAGTAATCACCTGAGACAAACCCAGGGCTCGGAAATCCCAGCCACGCCAGGTAGGGGACAGGGTAGATTGTTTTGGGGATGCTCCAGGTGAGGGCGAACATCACAAGGCATAGGGACATGCCCCATCTCGCTGATATCTTTTTAAGGACGGGATCGGTCAACGCCACGATGCCGGTACATGCGGCCATGCAGTAGATGATGCCAAAATTAACCGAATCATCGACTGAGACAAGTGTTGTTGCCAGCCAGACGACGAGTGCTGCTAAGGCGTATTTGGCGGCACGTTTGATATTGTTGCGCGAAAGAGTGCACATCCAACCCGCGATAAACAAGAATACCCAGCTGATGCTGGCGCGCCAGATGTCTTGAAGGTAGCGCACAGAGATGTGGTGTAAGAG
>URNJ01000060.1 GCA_900549215.1 uncultured Collinsella sp. | reverse complement strand
CGGCGCTCGAGGAGTTTTTTGAGGCGGGTGAGCTTTCCGTCGCGACGCTGTCGCGCATGGTTGCCGAGCGCAAACTCTTTCCCTGTTTTGCCGGCTCGGCGCTCAAGGACCAATGCGTGGACGAGCTGCTGGATGGCATATGCGCGCTGATGCGCAAACAGGCGTGGCTTCCGGAGTTTGCCGCCCGCGTCTACCGCGTGAGCCGCGGGGATCGCGGCGAGCGCTTGGCATGGGTTAAGGTGACCGGCGGCACGCTACATGCCAAACAGGTGATTAACGGACGCTCCGGTGCCGAGGCATGGGAGCAAAAGATCGACCAGGTGCGCATCTATAACGGCGAGAAGTATGAGCTTGCCCAAGAAGTTGCTGCTGGCGGTATTTGTGCCGTGACGGGCCTTGCGCACGTTCGCCCAGGGGACGCCTTGGGTGCGGAGCCCGCGGGCGATGCGCCCGTCATTGCGCCAGTTCTCACCTATACGGTGCTGCCGAACGAGCACGATGTCCATACGGTGTTCCAAGCGCTGGCCGAGCTTGCCGACGAAGATCCCATGCTCGGCGTAAGCTGGAACACGCATCTTGAGCAGATTCATTTGCAGTTGATGGGCGCGGTGCAGCTCGAGGTCGTGCAGCGCGTGCTTGCCGATCGTTTTGGCCTTGCGGTCGAGTTTGAGTCTGGCGGCATTCTCTATAAGGAGACTATTTCGCAGCCGGTCGAGGGTGTGGGCCACTTTGAGCCGCTGCGCCACTATGCCGAGGTACATCTGCGTCTGGAGCCGTTGCCAGCGGGTTCGGGCGTGCAGTTTGGTACCGTGACCTCGACCGACGAGCTCGATCTTAACTGGCAGCGTTTGGCACTCACCAACGCCATGGAGCGCGACCACCTGGGCGTGCTGACCGGCTCGCCCATCACCGATGTTCGCATTACGCTCATGGGCGGCCGTGCGCATGCCAAGCACACCGAGGGCGGCGATTTTCGTCAGGCCACGTACCGCGCAATTCGCCAGGGTTTGATGCAGGCGCATGAGGTCGGCGCGGCGGTGCTGCTGGAGCCGTGGTATCGCTTTGAGCTCGAGGTACCGGGGGAGTGCGTGGGCCGGGCGCTCTCGGATGTCACACGCATGGGAGCCGAGTACGAGCCGCCGACGATGGCGGGAGACCGGGCGAAGCTTGTGGGTCGCGTGCCGGCATCCGAGGTGCAGGATTACGCACTGGAGGTGGCTGCCTACACGAGTGGTCGTGGGCATCTGTACCTAGAGTTCGCCGGCTATGCGGCTTGCCATGATGCCGAGCGCGTCATCGAGACGGCCGCCTATGAGCCCGAGGCCGATCTGCCCAACACGCCCGATTCGGTCTTCTGCTCCCATGGTGCCGGCTACACGGTCAAATGGTACGACGTGCCCGCCGCGGCGCACGTAAAGATCGACCCTGCCACCTTCCGCCCCTGGCGAGCAGCAGACGCCGAGTTTTTCGGCCACATGTGACAAAGGGACAGCTCCTTTGTCACATGCTATTGGTGTAACTCGGTACAAATTGGTATAACTGTTGTCAGGGTTTGCCAATCCGAGGAGGCCGACATGAATCCAAATCCCTTTAAGCCAACGGCAGGCAAGCGGCCTCCGATACTCATTGGTCGCGAGTCGGTCATCGAAGATTTCGAGGAAGGCCTCGACAACGGCGCTGGGGCGCCGGGCAGGCTCATGCTCATTACGGGAAGCCGCGGCTGCGGCAAGACGGTCCTCCTACGGGAGCTGCAGCGTCTAGCCAACGCGCGCGGATGGGCGGTTGTCTCCGATTCCGCTTCGCTTGGCTTATGCGACCGCTTGGCCGACGCGCTTCGCTCGAATAAACCCGTTGTGACGTCAATGGAGTTCGGTCCGTCATTTGGCCGGATGTCGGTCGAGGCGGCGCGGGCAAAAGGCGAGACGTTGCGAGGGCTGGTCAACGAGCGCCTTAAGAAGCTCGGTCCAGGCAAGGGCATACTGTTTGCGATTGACGAGGCGCAATCGGCGTCTATCGAGGAGCTGGCGGCTCTTGCCGTTCTCTATCAGCAGGTGCTTGGAGACCAGGATGCCACGGGCTTGTCCGATAGCGACCAGCGCGGTCTTGCGCTGGTGTTCGCCGGCTTACCCAGTATGGCTGACGATCTGCTCGAAGAGCCGAGCGTGACGTTTTTGCGGCGTGCCCAGCAGCGTACGTTGGGGGCGATATCTTTGCCCAAGGTGCGCGATTCGTATATCCAGACGGTCAAAGACACTGGTCTTTACGTTGACGCGGAGACGGCGGACCTTGCGGCGCGCAAGAGCATGGGGCATCCCTATATGGTTCAGCTGGTGGGCTATTACATGTGGCGCTCTGCTGTCCGGCGTGGCTCGCAGGTCATTGAAAGGCACGATGTCGAGGATGGGCATGCGGATGCCGTCTCCGAGTTCTACGAAGCGGTTGACGCGCCTCTGTATTACGGGCTGCGCAGTCCGCAACGCCTCTATATCGAGGCCATGGCTGCTGACGGGGGCAAGCCGACACGCATGTCGGACATCATTGAGCGCTGCGACCGTACTCAGAGCTGGGCGAGCAAATATCGCGCAAGCCTGATTCGCGAGCGCGTCATCGAGGCTGCCGGATACGGCCTCGTCCGGTTTACCGTGCCCATGCTGGGCGAGTACATCCGCGACCGCGTTTTATGGCATGAGTGATGCGACAAAGGGACGGCCCCTTTATCACATCGATATTTGAGAGGCTAAATTATGGTGATTCATACTGAGCGTTTGACGCTTCGTCCGTGGCGCGAGACGGATGCGGCGAGCCTGTTTACATATGCGAGCGACCCGGATGTGGGGCCGGCTGCGGGCTGGCCGCCCCATCGAAGCATTGAGGAAAGCAGAGAGATCATTCGGACGGTCTTTACGGCGCCCCATACCTTTGCCATTTGCCTGCCTGAGACAGACGAGCCCGTGGGCAGCATCGGGCTCATGCCGCCTCGCTGTGAGTCGAACAGCCAAAGAGGCGGACTCGAGTTCGAGGTGGGCTATTGGATCGCCAAGCCATTTTGGGGCCGAGGCTTTGCTCCCGAAGCAGTACGAGCCATGCAGCGCTATGCGTTCGAAACGCTTGGCTGCAAGGCGCTTTGGTGTGGATACTATGAGGGCAATAACAAGTCGTTACGCGTCCAGCAAAAATGTGGGTTCGCGCCACATCACGTTGAGCGCGACGTGCCCTGCGAGCTTATGGGCGATGTACGCACCGAGTGCTTTACGTATTTGACCTGCGAAGACTGGCGCAGGCAGGCACGGTACGAGTAATGTGACAAAGGGACAGCCCTCTTGTCATATTCGATCAACTGGAAGGGGAGCGATGGCGGTGTCGCAACAACCAAGTGCTATCGAGGTGCGTGGTGCACGTGTCCACAACCTCAAGGACATCGATATCGATATCCCGCTGGGAAAGCTCGTGGGTATTGCCGGCGTGTCGGGTTCGGGTAAGAGCTCGCTGGCACTGGGCGTTCTTTACGCCGAGGGCTCGCGCCGTTACCTGGAGGCGCTCAGCACCTATACTCGACGTCGCCTGACGCAAGCCGAGCACGCCCAGGTGGACGAGGTGCTGCACGTGCCGGCGGCGCTCGCATTGCATCAACGCCCCAGCGTGCCGGGCGTGCGTTCCACCTTTGGCACCATGACCGAGCTCAACAATAGCCTGCGCCTGCTCTTTAGCCGCTGTGCCCATCACGTGTGCCCGCATTGCGGGGCGCGTGTGGAGCCGAGCCTTAACGTGGCCGCAGGTCTGTCGCTCACGTGTCCGACATGCGGCCGCGAGTTCTACGCGCCGAGTGCCGAGGATCTGGCTTTCAATAGTGGCGGTGCGTGCCCTACCTGCGGCGGTACCGGTGTCATGCGCGAGGTGGACGAGGCGAGCCTGGTGCCCGATGAGTCAAAGACCATCAACGAGGGTGCGGTGCTTCCCTGGGGTACGCTCATGTGGGATCTGATGAAGCAGGTGGCAGGCGAGATGGGCGTACGCACCGACGTACCGTTTAACCAGCTCACGCCTCAAGAGCGCGATATCGTGTTTCACGGCCCGGCGGTTAAGAAGCACATTCTCTACGTTCCCAAAAACGGCGAGGGCGCCACGCCGCTCGACTTCACCTATTACAACGCTGTCTATACCGTCGAGAACGCACTCGCAAAGGTCAAAGACGACAAGGGCCTCAAACGCGTTGCACGCTTTTTGCGCGAGGGGCCATGCCGTGACTGTGGCGGCACGCGTCTCTCCGAGACTGCGCGCCAGCCTCAGGTGCGCGGTATCAATCTAGCGCAGGCCGCGGCCATGACGCTTAGTGATGCGGTTGAGTGGGTGCACGGGGTGCCCGCATCCTTGCCGGCCGAGATGCAGCCCATGGCGACGGATATCTGCGATTCGTTTTTGAGTGCGGCCCGTCGCTTGGTCGACCTGGGCCTCGATTACCTTTCGCTCGACCGCGCCGGCGCCACGCTTTCCACGGGCGAGCGCCAGCGCGTGCAGCTTGCTCGCGTGGTGCGTAACCGATCGACGGGCGTGCTCTATGTGCTGGACGAGCCCTCGATTGGCTTGCATCCTGCCAATGTCGACGGCCTGGTAGGCGTGATGCGCGACCTGGTAGGCGACGGCAACACCGTGGTCGTTGTCGACCACGACACACGCGTGCTGGCGGAAGCCGACTATCTGGTCGAGATGGGCCCCGTTGCCGGAGCAGGCGGCGGTAACGTGATCGCTGCAGGTACGGTGGACGAGGTCGAACAATCGCAGGGCAGCCGCATCGCCCCGTTTTTGCGCGCAGACCCCAAGCGCTTGAGCCCGCAGGTGACTGACGAGGAAATGTTCGACCAGGGCCACATCCGCATGGCGACCGATACCATCCATACCGTCAAGCCGCTCGAAGTCGATATCCCGCGCGGCCGTCTCGTTGCGGTGACGGGCGTTTCGGGTTCGGGTAAGACGACGTTGGTGCTCGAGACGCTCATCCCGGCGCTTAAGGCGCAGGCAGCTGGCGAGCGCCTGCCAAGCCATGTGCGCTGGGTCGACGCCGAGGGTATCGCACGCGCCAACCTGATTGATGCCACGCCCATCGGCGCCAACGTGCGCTCGACGGTAGCGACCTATGCCGACATCCATGATGAGCTGCGCCGCGCTTTCGCCCGTACGCCCGAGGCCAAAGCAGCCGGCTACAAGGCGGGTGCCTTTAGCTACAATACTGGCACTCTGCGCTGCCCTACGTGCGATGGCACGGGATCGATATCGCTCGACGTGCAGTTTCTGCCCGATGTCGAGATCGTCTGCCCGGCATGTCGCGGCTCACGTTATGCAGACGCTGCTTCGCATATCCATCGCGAGGGCAAGGACGGGAGTCTGCTTACGTTGCCGCAGCTCATGGACATGAGCGTGGACGAGGCCCTCGACGCCACGGTGGGACTCAAGAAGGTTCAGGCGCGCTTGCAGACCTTGCACGACCTGGGCTTGGGTTATCTCACGCTCGGTGAGCCCACGCCGGCGCTTTCGGGCGGCGAGGCGCAGCGTCTTAAGCTTGCGAGCGAGATGGGCCGTGTGCAGGATGATGCCGTGTTTGTGTTCGACGAGCCCACGATCGGACTACATCCGCTCGATGTCCAGGTGTTGCTGAGTGTGTTCGACGGCCTTGTTGCCAAGGGCGCCACGGTTATCGTGATCGAGCACGATCTTGACCTTATCCGTAACGCCGATTACGTGATCGACATGGGACCGGGCGGTGGCGACGCCGGCGGGCAAATCGTCTGCGCCGGTACGCCGGCGGATATCGCTACTTGCTCCAGGAGCATTACCGGTCGTTATCTATAGGCGATGTGACAAAGGGGCTGCCCCTTTGTCGCATTGACCTCTATTTCACGCATTGAGCCGCGAGATAGTCGCGGAAGAATGGCAATTCAAATGCGACGAGCCCTCGTCCTCGTTCCCCGATGATGCCGGCATCTATCATGCGGCGTCGGTAGCGGGAGACCTGCTGCGGCGAACGCTTAAGGCGCTCGACAAGGTCAGCGGTGGTGGACTCTTCCTCGTCATCGAGCATGGCGATGAGGAATCGCTTGTCCTCTGCAGTGAGTTCCCGATAGGTTGCCGCGAGGATTCGGTCGTCCATCTCGTCGCGCGCGATTTTGATTCCCAGGTCAAAGTCGCGTGACGAGATTTCCTTCGAATCGCTTGTGAGATCCCAGGCACGGTAGCCTACGAGTTGCAATAGGAATGGAAAACCAGAGATCGAGCGAACGGCTCTATCGATTCCCTCAGCATCTGCCAGGCGATCGTTTTCCTGGATCGTGCGAATCAAGGCCTCGCGTACGTCATAGTCGGCAATGCGACCCAGATGATATTGTTGGGCGCGGCGAAGGAACGAGACCGTCTTGTGGTTCAGTAGCGTCGATACGTTGTTGGGAAGTCCCGCCATGAGCAGGGCGACGCGTTTCCCATCGGTCACAAAGTGCTGATATGTCGCTGCGAGCTGAATCATCTCGTCGAGTGTCGGGTCCACCTCGTCAACCGTGACGAGCAGACCGGTGCCCGCCTCGTTGAGCTGGTCGATGATGTCGCTCATGCGATAACGCCAGGTTGAGGCATCGTGGACACGATTGACCTCGACGCTGCCGAGCGGTGCAATTCCGAGACCGGTGACTTCGAAGTTCTTAGACGGGTCGATAAGATGGCCAGCAGCACGTTTCGCCCCGAACTCGATTTCCTCAAGCATTCCCGGGAGCGCGGTCGCCTTTACGGCTATCCAGCCGTGGGATTCCGCCCTCGTCGCGAGCGACGACATGAGAGCGGTTTTACCGGTTCCGCGTGCCCCTGAGAAGATAGAGGTCAGTTCTGGGCGTCTGCGCTGGCTCAAGAAAGCTCGGTCCAGATCACGAATGATCTCCTGCCTTCCGGCAAGATGTGCGGGAACCTCACCAAAACTAGGAGTAAACGGGTTTTCGAGATACTCCACTGTGCCCTCCTTCAGCGTCTCGAATTAACTTCATTTTATTCTAGTTAATTTCAGTTAAAAGCGATTAATTACGTTTAACTATGTGGCGCTTGAATGTGACAAAGGGACAGTCCCTTTGTCACATTCCCGGAAAGCCTGTTTGGCGCAGGGCTTCGTAGAGGACGATGGCGGCGCTGTTGGAGAGGTTGAGTGCGCTGATGCGGTAGTCGTCCGGATTGACGAAGTTGCCGCAGATATCCTGCTGAAGGATGGCCTCGTGGCTGTCCTGGGTATGCCCCAGCGATTCCTCGTGAGCTTCCCAAGCCTCGGCGTTATCGAGTGAGTCGCAATCGCGTAGCATCGGGATGCGCTCGCAGCGCTCGGGCGCTGCGGCAAGCAGTTGCTCGGGAATGCCCGAGCTCTCGCTGCCAAAGACCAAGTAGCCGCCATCGCGGTAGGTACTCTGCGCATAGGTGCGGCGTGCCTTTTTGGTCAGCAGATGCAGGCGTTCGTCAGCGGGGGAGAGGTCGTTGCGCGCAAGGAAATCCTCCCAGTCGGCATAGGTCGTCACGTCCAAGTTTTGCCAATAACCCAGACCGGCGCGACGTACCGTCTTGTCGCCGAGCGAAAAGCCTAGCGGCTCCACCAGATGCAGACGGGCGCCGGTGACCACGCAGGTGCGGCCAATGTTACCCGTATTGGCCGGAATCTCTGGCGCATACAGCACAATGTTGAACATGAATCTCCTTGGCTCGGAACGAAAAACCGCCACGAAGGGGACAGGCACCTTCGTGGCGGTTTGGCGGTTACGTAACGGGCGGACATTTCCGCCTCGATAAACCTAGGCGCGGTGCCAATCGGTCAGACAGGCGTCGAGGGAAGCGATGAGCGCGTCCTTATCCATGTGACGGCCGATGATGCACAGGCTCGTCATGCGGTCGCCCGTCTCGTCGTCCCAAATCTGCATGATCTCGGGGTTCTCGTCGATGATCTTCTGCTTCTCGCCCTCGGGCGCCGAGTCAACGAACAGGCCGTTCTCCATCAGACGCATCTGGTGGCCGGCCTGCTCAAACATGTAGCACATGTCCGGATTGTCGGCCTGCCACAGCGGACCCTTGACGCGGATGACCTCGTCGGGCCACTCCTGCTCAACAAAATCGGTAAACTTCTGCAGGTCAAATGGCTTGCGACGCGAGTACACAAAGGTCTCGATGTCGTACTCGAGCACCTCGGGGTCGTCGTGCTCCTCGGGATGCTCCATGGCCTCGATCCAGGCGGCGGAGTTGTAGGCGCGCATAAAATCAAAGCGATTGGTATCGAGCAGCTCCTCCATGGGGACCTCGCCGTTTTGGGCCTCGACAATCACGGCGTCCTTCTGCAGGCTGCGCACGATGGCCTTGAGCTCGGCGATCTGCTCGGGCGTGACAGTATCGGTTTTGTTGAGGATCAACGTGGAGCAGAACTCGATCTGCTGGATGAGCAGGCTCTCGATGTCGTCCTCGTCAATATCCTCGGCCAGCAGGTCGCGGCCGCCGTTGAACTCGTCATACATGCGGGCGCAATCGACCACGGCCACGATGTTGTCGAGCGCGAGCTTGGGCTCGCCGCCCACCTTGGCCTCGTCGCAAAAGCTCGAGATGGTGTAGGCGATGGGGATGGGCTCGCAAATGCCCGATGCCTCGATGATGATGTAGTCGAAGTTGCCTGAATCGGCGATGCCCTGCAGCTGGTTGGACAGGTCATCCGAAAGCGTGCAGCAGATGCAGCCGTTGGTGAGCGGGATGAGGTCGTCGGTCTCGGAAAGACCGCCGTCGGCGATGAGGCTGGCGTCGACATTGATCTCGCCGATGTCGTTGACGATCACGGCGGCGCGGAGGCCGCCGTCGTTAGCGAGGATGTGGTTGAGCAGCGTGGTCTTGCCGGCACCGAGGTATCCGGTAAGCATGATGATCTTCACGGGTTTGTTGGGCATGTGCCCTCCTTTGTTAGACATGGCTTACAGTTGAATCTTATGCCAAACGCCTGCTCTTATACCCACGCGCCGGCAAATAACACAAGCTACTCCCAGGCTCCCCATACATCGGGGCAGTAACCGACGGTGGCCTTTTTGCCGTTGCGCACGATGGGCTCGGCCAAGACCTGCTGGTTCTCGAGCAGCTTGTCGAAGCGCTGACTGGGGGTAAGGTGCTGGATGAGTGCGAGCGTCTCCTCGTCTTTGGCCTTGGGGTTAAGCAGCTTGTCGATACCGCCGACCGCTTGCATCACGCTCGTGAACTCGCCCTTGCTCATCTCCTTTTCCTTAAGGTCAATAAACTGCACCTTAATGCGGCACTCCTTAAAATAGCGCTGGGCCTTCTTGGTGTCGAAAGACTTTTTGGTGCCAAAAATCTGGATATTCATGTTCCGCCGTTCTACCTGATGAAGTTGGTGCGCTCGCGATCGGCTTCGGGCGCGTTGATACCGGCGGCCTGTCCTGCCTCGATGCAACGAAGGAGCCAGGCCATGTTCTTGCCGATGTTGCGCATGGTGGCTAGGCCCTCAGCGTCCTGGGCGGCCTCGCCCGGCATGGCGCCAAAGACGTTGTTCCAGTACGTGGAGGCTACCACGGGCATCTGGTTGATAGTGAAGTACTTGTTGAGCACGTCGAAGGTCGTCGACGTACCGCCGCGACGGGCGACGGCGACGGCAGCGCCCGGCTTGTGCGCAAAGGCCTTGCTGCCGGCATAGAAGGCGCGATCGAGGGCCGAAAGGATGCGGCCGCTGGGGTGCGCATAGTAGACGGGCGAGCCAAAGACAAAGCCGTCTGCCTGCTCGGCGGCAGCGATGAGCTCGTTCACCACGTCATCGTCAAAGGTG
>URNJ01000059.1 GCA_900549215.1 uncultured Collinsella sp. | reverse complement strand
AAAGGGAAGAGGCGGGGCATGCCCCGCCTCTTACACCACATCTCTGTGCGCTACCATTCGAAGAGGTTGAAAACCGTCAAACGCCCTTTAAAGGGGGTTAGATAAATCGATTTTGAGCCCATTTTCGCTCTGAGCAAGCCGAAAAATATGACACCTCTTTTGCAACAGTACTCATATTTAGCATTTTTTGACCACGGGGTCCAAAACCATGCCCCAAAACACAAAAGGAGGGGCCTCGCAAGGCCCCTCCTTAGGAAAGGGAATCGATTTATTCCACAGCCGTAGATTAATCCTAGCCGCTACTCCATCATGTCGAGGACAGACGGACGCAGTTCGCTCTCGGCGGCCTCGGGATCGGTCTCGCGCAGGCGGTTGATGTAGCGGTTGTACCACATCACGGCAAGGCCCAGGAAGACAACCACGCCGCCAACGTTGTAGACCAGCGTCAGCCACAGCGGCTAATCGAGCGGAATGGTGCCGCAGATAAGCACGAAGCAGAAGACCACAAGCAGGAATGCGGCAACGACCAGGCCAAAGCTGCGCGAACCCATGCGGAAGCCACGGGGAGCGGCGTCAAAGTTCTTGCGCAGCATAAAGTAGGCAAGCAAAATCAGCAGCGGCGGGAGCAGAGCGGTGGCAGCAGTCATGTTGGTGACGATCATGAGCAGGTCGTCGAGGTTACCGGAGCCCAGGGCCGGAATGATCAGGATGGGGACGACGATGGCGAACTGCAGCCAAGCGGCGCGGGCGGGAATGCCATGCTCGTTGAGCTCGACGATCTTGCTACCAAAGACGCCCTTGGGGATCTCGGTGAAGAAAACCTTGATGGGAGCAGAGGTCCACATCATGAGGGAGCCCAGCGTGGCGGCGAGAAGGATCAAGCCGATGGCGCGCGTAGACACTTCCATGGGAATGCCAAAGTGGGCAAAGACAGCGCCGAATACGTCGAAGATACCGGTGGAGATGGCAACGCCGCCCTCGGGGATGAACAGGTTAACCAGCAGTGAAGCGCCTGCATACAGAAGGCCGATGGTCAGGCCGGCGATAACGACGGTGCGCACGAAGGCCTTGACGCCACCCTTAAGGTCGTTAAGGAACACGCCGACAGACTCAGCGCCGCCAACGCCCTGGATGATCCAGGCAAGCGTACCGAAGAAGCCCCACGCAGTTGCGAAGTTGCTCATGTCGGGAGCCATGTTAGCGGGAGTAGGAGCCGTAGCGAACTCAACGCCGCCAAAGGCAGCAGCCAGGGACAGCAGGATGAACACGGCGGTCAGGCCGAGAGCCGCGGTCGAACCGAAGGAGGAAATGGAACCGATCCACTTAGCGCCCTTGGTCGAAACCCACGTGGCGATAGCAAAGACGACGATCTCGATAATGGTGATCCACAGCTGCGAAAGCTCGGCGTTGGCACCAAAGAACACGTAGCTCGCGTAGATGATGACGTTGGGCAGGACGGACGCAAAGAAGAACAGGTTAACGAACCAGTAGCTAAATGCCGTCAGGAACGCCCAGCGACCACCCATCGAGGTCTTAACCCATGCGTACACGCCCGACTCGGAGTCCTTGTTGAGGCCGACGAACTCGGCGGTAACCAGGGTATAGGGGACAAAGTACAAAAGCGTGGCGAAAAAGAACGACGGCGCTGCTGCCAAGCCGATGGCCGCGTTGTTGTTGATGATGTTCTTGATACCGAACACGGCGGCGACCGTCATGCCCAGCAGAGCGAACGAACCAATCGTTCCTCGTTTTTCAGAGCTCATAAGCCCTCCCAATCATCTGTTAAATGTCATCTAAAACCGTCCGAGCTGCAAGTGCAAACACGGACGGCGCACCTGCTAAGGGAAATGGGGAAAAGGGAGTCAACAAAGCCATCTCCCTTAACAGCGCGAAGCAAACGTCCAAACGGACGAATACTACTTGTTGGGGAAGGAATAACCTTCGACCGTCACGTGCAGTACCACGACGCGGGGATCCGAAGCCTCGGCGATAACACGGTAGGCCTCGTCAATTTCGACGACGGCAACGCCGCCGGCGGGAATCGTCACGGTCTCCCCCGTACCCTCAAAGCGCTCGCGATCGTCGATATCACTGTAAGCGCGCGTACAGGTAAGATCGGCCTTGGAAGCCACCTCGACGGTCAGATCGCCGTCGAGCGGGGCGAGCACGGCATGGTAGCGACGGTGACCGAGCAGATCGGCAGTAGCCGCCTCGTGGGCGTTCACCCACCAATACACCAGCGAGTCGCCGATAGAGTACGCCACATCGTGCTGCAGTTCAGAAACGCCGTCGAGCGCCTGTCCGGTACGCATCCACTTCTTGACGGACTTCATCTGGGCGTCGAAATCAGCACGCGAATTAAAGACATGCATGACTTATGCCTCCTTAATGGGTGCCAGCGCCTGAGCCAGATCGGCAGACGTCAGCGGTCGCAGGGACACCTCAAAACTGAAGCTCTCAAAACGGGTGCGATAGGAATCGAGCACCTCGGAACCCCAAGAGTTCGAGCCAAGGCCGAGCAGCTGGTCGTTGATGTTGACCGTAACCGTGTCGCCCGGGACAAGATCGTAGACATGCTTGGCGTTATCGATAGCCTCGCAGCTATAGGGCCATGCGGAGAACGAGAACGGGTTGGAAGCGGCGTCGGCTGGACGGGTCACCAGCACGCCGTCACCGTGGCTAGAGCGCAGGGCAACCCAGCGGGTTCCCTCGCGGTTGGCGCAGTCCTGAGGCATAACGTAGGGCGTAAACATGTCGTCAACCGTAGTGCGGTAATGACCGACCGGGTTGGCGCGCAGCGAGTCCGGATAGTTCTCGCCCGGGCCGTGGCCATACCACTCGACGGCACGATCACAACCGGGAACCTCGAAGGAGATGCCGATGCGCGGGATAATGTCCGAATAGTCGCCGTAGGGCTCGCCGGAAACCTTGAGGTCGACGCGACCGCTCGGAAGCACGGTGTAGACGAGCTCGACGCGCATGCCGAACGCGCGGACGGGAGGAGCGATACGCTGGCTCACGGTAACGACGACCGCATTGCCGTCCTGCTTCCAAGAAACCTTGCGGGTGGACGTCTGCATCACATCGATGAAGTTGTCCTTCCACAGGGAGTCATACTCTTGGGCGTGGTTGTCGACGAGCGGATGCCAAAAACCAACCTGGGGACCGGAGGTCATGACGTCGCGGCCGGATGCCTTCCACTCGCTCACGGTGCCGTTGACTTTGCTGAAGGTCAGCTCACCGTTGAGGGAGTGAATGCGGATCTCCTGCTCGGTCTCCTCGACCGTAAGCTCAGGACGAGTGGGAGCCGCGATGGCCGGCGCCGGATGGTTTGCGATGGCAAACTGGCTTGCGCCCAGCTGGAACATCGGCTCGCACCAGGCGTGAGCAGCCATGGTGTAGGCGCGCACGGTCAGCAGGGTCTCGCCCACTGCGGCCTCGCGAATCACCAGTGGCAGCTGGACGGACTCGCCGGGGGCAACCGCGCCGGGCATGAGCGTCTTGCGGCAGACCACGTCACCGTCCACCAGGGTCTCGGCCGACAGGCAGACATCCTCGAGGGTGGTAAACCAACGCTTGTTGGTGACGGTCAGCTCGCCCGCCTCGGCGTCATAAGCCATGCGGACCGGGCAGATGACCTGGCCGTACTCGGTAAGGCCCGGGCTCGGCTGCTGCCAAGGGAACACCATGCCGTCGATGCAGAAGTTGCTGTTGTTGGGGTAATCGCCGTTGTCGCCGCCATACATGTCGTAGGCAACGCCGTCCTCGGTCACAGCAGCCAGACCGTGGTCGCACCATTCCCAAATGAACTGGCCCTGGATGCAATCCCAGCGATCGAAGACCTCCTGGTACTCGGACAGGCCTCCGGGACCATTACCCATAGAGTGGCCGTACTCGCAGTTGATGCGCGGCTTGGGGAACGGATGCTCGCCAAAGTCGTTCATCTGCGACACGCGGGAGTACATGGTGGAAATGACGTCGACGGTATCGGCGTTGCGATCCTCCTCGTAGTGGACCGGACGACCGTCGAGCTCGTGAGCTTTGGCGTACATCGCGCGGATGTTGCAGCCATAGCCGCTCTCGTTGCCCATCGACCACATGATGATGCACGCGTGGTTGCGCTCCTGCATCACCAGGCGCTCAACGCGGTCAACGTAAGCCGACTCCCAGGCAGGGTCGTCGGTGACCAGGGCGATATTGCCGATATTCTCGAAGCCGTGGCTCTCCATATCGGTCTCGGCGACCAGCATGATGCCGTACTCGTCACACAGCTCGTAGAAGCGCGGGTCGTTGGCGTAGTGGGACGTGCGCACCGCGTTGATGTTGTGGCGCTTCATGAAGCGGATGTCCCACAGCATGTCCTCTTCGGTGATGGCCCGGCCGCGCCGGCAGTCGAACTCGTGGCGGTTGACGCCATGCATCTTAAAGTAGGTGCCGTTGAGGTAGATATGATTGCCCTCGACCGTCACCTCGGCAAGACCCTGGCGATGTGGAACGTACTCGCTGACCTCGTCGCCGTCGTAGACCTCAAACGTCAGGTCATAGAGGAAGGGGTCCTCGGGGTTCCAGAAGTGGGCATCGGCAACGCTGCACTCGGCATGGCCATCGACGCACTCACCCGTAGCCACCACGTTCTGGCCATCGCTGAGCGTATACACAACGCGGCTTGCGCCCTCGGCAACCGTATCGAGCGTGATCAGGGCGGCATCGCCCTCGCGGTGCGTGCGGAACCTAAAGTCGACCAGATGCGCGGCGGGACGCTGCATAAGGTACACATCGCGGAAGATGCCCGATGCCCACCACATGTCCTGGTCCTCGATGTAGCTACCATCGCTGTACTGCAGAACCTTGACCGCAAACAGGTTGTCGCCCTCGACGAGCGCGTCGGTCACGTCAAACTCGGCGGACAGGCGCGAACCCTTGGTCATGCCGATAAACTTGCCGTTGACATACAGCTCGCCGTAGCTCTCGATACCGTCGAAGCGAATGATCTCGCGAGCACCGGCAGGCACGGCAGGAAGTTTGACGATGCGCTGGTAGACGCCCGTGGGGTCATCGGAGGGAACAAACGGCTGATCCACCGGGAACGGGAAGCCCTCGTCGGTATAGGCGAGATTGCCATAGCCGTCTACCTGCCACAGGTGTGGAACCTCCACGTGATCCCACTCGGGCTCGTACGTGCAAAGCGCCTCGTTGGAGACGGCCGCGGGGCCCTCAAAAAGGCGGAACTGCCACGAGCCGGACAGCTGGACAAATCCGCGCGACAGCTCGCGGCTGTACGTAGCGGCGAGATCGGCAGTCTCATAACCCATAAAGTACGCATGGGGTGTCAGGCGGTTCCTGTGGGTGAGCGCTTGGTTTTCCCAATCGTTAATGGCGTCCATGGTGATGCTCCTTCGTCATCGTAGTGCTTCTTTGTGCAACCGGTTGTACTTATCTTACGGGCGGTACAAAAATCTGTGCAACCGGTTGTCCGCCGAACGGTCGATTTTGCCGGATTAACGGTGCAACCGGTTGTACAACCATGCTACTTATGTCACCCTAAGCTTAGGTACACAGCACAGGGCATCGTTCTTGAACTCACAGGCAACTGTCGCGCCTGCTTATGCCTCGCCCATGCATGCCGTGCTCAGTCGCAGCTTGATTGCAACACGACACCGGTCACCGGATACCATGAACGCTGTTCAGGCGCACTATAGTAAGCTGTATCCGCACCAGCCCGCATCAGTGACAACATCGACCGCATTTTCCAGGAGACGCCATGACCCAACCAGTTCGCACCGCACCGACGCTTGCCGAGGTTGCTGCAGCTGCCGGTGTTTCGCGTTCCACGGCATCGCGTGCCCTCAACGACTCCCCCCGCATTAGCGAGGAGACCAAGAAACGCGTCCGCGCGGCTGCCAAGGAAGTCAATTTTGTACCCAACGCACGCGGCCGGGCACTCGCCGTCGGACGCACGGAAATTATCGCCGTACTGGTTACCGAGCCTTTGAGCGAGCTGTTTAGCGATCCCACCTACAGTGAGTTTTTAAGCGGCATTACCGAGGAACTTTCGGAGTCGTCTTACCTACCCGTGATCTTGCAGGCATCTTCCTCGCATGAGCGCAACCGCGCACGCGAGCATTTTGAGCGCCGCTCGTTTGACGCCGTCATCGACGTCTCGCCCTACAAGGGCAGTGAGCTGCTCGAGGTGCTGCGCGAGCTGGGCGTACCCACTGTGTTATGCGGCCAGCTCGAGGGCCATCCCTATCGCGACGTGTTCTCGACGGTCTACTCCGACGACGAAGAGGGCGGACGCTTTGCGGCGCTCGCTATGAAAGATCGCGGACGCAAGGACATCGTTGCCGTGCTGGGGCCGCAGGATAACCCCGCCGTCGTCGACCGCCTTCGCGGCTACCGTGCAATTTTGGGCGAAAGCCTTCCGGATGAAAATGTCATCTATACCGGATGGAGCAGCGGAGACGGCTACCAAGCCACGCGGCGGTTGCTCGCGCGCGAAATACATGCCGACGGCGTGCTATGCGGATCGGACCGTATCGCAACCGGCGTTATCGCCGCATTCAACGAAGCAGGAATTAGCGTACCCAAAGACGTTTCGGTCGTGGGCTTCGATGACCACGAGGTCGCAGCTCGCAGCGTCCCCGCGTTGACGACCATTCGTCAGCCGCTTCGCGAGGAAGGCCGCATGGCCGCAGGCATTGCGCTCGATATGATTAACGGCGCCGCGCCCACCACCACCGTCATGCACATGCAGCTCGTTCAGAGAGACTCGCTATAAGAAACCTGGGCCGGGCTTTCCGCGACGTCCGGTCATCCCACGCCCCCACAACCTCGGCGCATAAAAAACGAGGGAAGGCACATGTCCTTCCCTCGTTACAGACAATAGGTAGCCGCTCGCCTACATCAGGCGCAGGCTGACGTCCTTGAGCTGGGCGCCGGAAACGGCACTCGGGGCGCCCGACATGAGGTCGGAGCCGCTGGCCGTCTTGGGGAACGCCATGACGTCGCGGATGGAATCGGAGCCGGTGAGCAGCATGCACACGCGGTCCAGGCCCAGAGCAAAACCGCCCATCGGGGGCGCACCAAACTTGAGCGCCTCCATGAGGAAGCCGAACTGATACTCGGCGCGCTCCTCGGTAAAGCCCAGAAGCTTGAGCATGGACATCTGCATCTCGGCGTTGTGGATACGCATACCGCCGCCGCCGGCCTCAAAGCCGTCCATGACAAAGTCATAGGTGCAAGAACCGGCTGCCAACGGATCGGCCTCGATCTTGGCGATGTCGGTCTCGGTCGGCAGGGTAAAGGGCTGGTGCTCGGCAGCATAGGCCTTGCGATCCTCATCCCAGTGGAACAGCGGGAAGTTGACGACCCACAGGAAGTCGTGACCCTCGCGCTTGATCTCGAGCGCGTTGGCCATGTGGGAACGCATGCCGCCCAGGATCTCGTCGGAGAGCAGGCGCGGGCCGGCGGCGAACATCACAAGGTCGCCGGGCTCGACGTCCATGCGCTCGCGCAGAGCCGCCATCTCCTCGTCCGAGAAGAACTTGACGATGGGGCTGTTGATGGAGCCGTCCTCGCGGAAGGCGATCCAGGCCAGGCCCTTGGCGCCAAACGTGGAGGCCACGCCGGCGAGCCTATCGATCTTGGCACGTGCCCAGGCACCGGCGCCCTTGGCGTTAATGGCCTTGACGACAGAGCCTTCCTCGTTTGCGGCAGTCGCAAAGACCTTGAACTTGGAGTTGGCAAAGATGTCGGTTAGGTCGACCAGGTGCATGCCATAGCGGGTATCGGGCTTGTCGGAGCCATAGGTGTCCATGGCCTCCCAGTAGTCCATGCGACGCAGCGGCGTGGGCATCTCGACACCCATGCGGCCGAAGGCATCGGACAGGACCTCTTCGAGTGCGCTCATGACGTCATTCTGGTCCACGAAGGACATCTCGATATCGACCTGGGTGAACTCGGGCTGACGGTCGGCACGCAGGTCCTCGTCGCGGAAGCACTTGGCGACCTGGTAGTAGCGCTCAACGCCACCGACCATGAGCAGCTGCTTCAGGAGCTGCGGGGACTGCGGCAGGGCGTAGAAGTTACCCGGCTGGATGCGGCTGGGGACGATGAAGTCGCGGGCGCCCTCGGGCGTGGACTTGAACAGGGAGGGCGTCTCGACCTCCATGAACTCACGGTTGTGCAGCGCCTCGCGAATGGCAAAGGTGAAGTCGGAGCGCAGCTTGAGGTTGGCCATCATCTCGGGACGGCGGAGGTCCAGATAGCGATAGCGCAGGCGGGTGTCCTCGCTGGTCTCGATGCCGTCCTCGATCTGGAACGGCGGGGTGACGGACGTGTTGAGCACCTCGGCGTGGTCGGTCAGAACCTCGATCTCGCCGGTCGCGAGCTTTGCGTTGGTGGTCTCCTCGCCACGGGCGCGCACGACGCCGTGGATCTTGATGGGCCACTCGGGACGCATGGTCTCGGCGATCTTAAAGGCGTCGCCGTCAGAGTGCTCGGGGTCGAAGGTGAGCTGCGTGATGCCCTCGCGGTCGCGAAGGTCGCAGAAGATAAGGCCGCCGTGGTCGCGGCGACGGCTCACCCAACCGGTGAGGGTGACCTCTTCGCCCACGTTCTCGAAGCGAAGCTCGCCGCAGGTACGGGTGTGCATGGAATGCTCATCGATGGGACGGGTCTGGCTCATACCAGTGATCCTCCTTTATGGATCTGTGCCGCCCCGTGTCGTTCCGGGCGGCGTCGTACAGATTTGCCCAGCCTGCGTAAACCGCGCAGCCGGACATGGCGTTCTATCTTATCGCACCCGTGTCGATGTGCCGCGAAAAAATAGCTCTTGTCCAAAGACTTGACGGAGACGAAACAATTGACGCGGCCTGGCCGTCGCCAAGGCGCGCCGCGTGCGACAATGTGCCCAATACAACTGCACTCGGAAAGGCTCGCCATGACCGCACGCCTCATCGTTATGGATATCGACTCCACGCTCATCAACCAGGAAGTCATCGACCTGTTGGGCGAGGAGGCCAACGTAGGCGAGCAAGTTGCACAGATCACCGAACGCGCCATGCGCGGCGAGCTTGACTTTAAGCAGGCGCTCGAGGAACGCGTGGGGCTGCTTGCCGGCTTGGATGAGAGCGTGTTCGAGCGCACCTTTGCGCGCGTGACGTTTACCCCCGGCGCGCTGGAGCTTGTGCGATCAGCGCACAGCAAGGGCTGGAAGGTCGGCGTGGTAAGTGGTGGCTTTCACGAAATCGCCGACAAGATCGTGGCCGCCGCGGACATCGACTTTTGCCTCGCTAACCGCCTGGAGGTCGTGGACGGCAAGCTCACCGGTAAGCTGGCGGCAGACATTGTGACCAAGGAGTCCAAGCTCATCCAGCTGCTGGATTGGGCGGTTGAGTGCGGTGTCGACATGGCCCACACCGTCGCGATCGGCGACGGCGCCAACGACATCCCCATGATTCAGGCCGCGGGCACGGGCATCGCGTTTTGCGCCAAGCCCAAGACGCGCGAGGCCGCCCCGTTTGCCATCGACGAGCGCAACCTGATGCTCGCCATGGACATCATCCTGCGCGACTAGCCGATCCATCTAACAATTGAATCAGTCTGTCCTATAGTTTCCGAACAATTTTGTCTTAGTGTTCGGAAACATACCCTTTGAGTGCTAGACTTTGCGCCGTCGAAGGGAACATATATGGATAAGCGAGATCTTGAGCAGCTGCTGAGCGATGTTGCCGGCGGATCAGTCGCCCCTGCCGACGCGCTTACGCGCATCCAGACGGCGCCGACCGCCGATCTGGGTTTTGCGCAGCTCGATCTTTCGCGCGGGGTGCGCCAGGGAGCCGGCGAGGGTGTCTAC
>URNJ01000058.1 GCA_900549215.1 uncultured Collinsella sp. | reverse complement strand
GTGCTCTACGCGGGGGGCCCGGCACCCACAATGCGGGCTTAGCCATAAGCGCGCATCGTGGCAAACAGGCCCCTGCGCCTAAACAGGCGCTTGAGCTCAAAACCAATTCCGGCCACCGGCTACTCCCCCTCTCTGGGCAGGTTAAACGCACACGCCGTCTCGTCGTACAGCGCGCGATAGTTGGCGAGCATCTGCTCGTGCAAAAAGTACGTGGCAACGCGACGCTGCCCGCGCTTCCCCATCTCAATGCGACGAGCGCGGCTTGTGCACATGCGTTCCATGGCATCGGCCAAGCCCTTGCGATACATAGGCGGCGTCACAAAACCCGCCACGCCAAAGTCGTCGCCCGGGGCGCCTTCGAGAAGCTCGCGACAGCAGCCCACCTCGGTCGTCACGCAGGGACGGCGCGCTGCAAGCGACTCCAGCACGCTGAGCGGCTGGCCCTCGGAGATGCTCGTCAAAATGGTAAAGTCGAGCTTTTCCATGTACTCGACCACGTTGACGCGGCCGGTAAAGATCAGGTCGCGCACGCCCAGGGTTTCGACCAGCGCGTGGCACTCGGCGCCGTACTCCTCGTCGTCCACGCCGCCCATGATGTGCAGGCGCACCTTGGGCAGGCGCTCGTGCAGCTCAAAGAAGGCATAGATCATAGTCTTGACGTCCTTGATGGGCGCCAGGCGCACCACCGCGCCAATGTCCACCCAGCCGTCATCGGTCTTTAAGGGAATATCCTTAAAGCGATCGAACTGGATGCCGTTGGGGATGACCAGGCATTTGTCCGCATCGCAGCCCATATCAATCTGCGTCTTGCGGGCGTTATGGAACAAACTCGTCACGCGGAAGGCGCGGCGGTAGATCTCCTCCGAAAGCAGGTAGAAAAAGCGGATCCAGCGGTCCTTAAACGACGGCACCACCCAATCGGCGCGAATGATCTCTTCCTCGCGCTCGCGGGTATAGATGCCATGCTCGGTCAGCAGCACCGGCGCATGGTGAACGCTTGAGCCCAGGCAGGCGAGCAGGCCACCGTAGCCGGTCGAGATGGCATGGTACACATCGGCCACCGGCACCTCGCTGCCCAACAGGTAGAGCACGGGCAGCAACATGGAGCGCATGGTGTGGAATGCATCGGCAAAGGGCGTGTAGGGATACTCGGCCAGGCACACGTCGCGAAAGATATCCATAAACGTGCGGCTCTGCAAAAACGAGAGCGGATGCACGCGACGGCGGTGGAAGATATCGAATAACACATCCCAGTCCGGATTAGAGAGCGACACCAGACGGCGTAGCGCCTCGCGCTCACGGTCGTTAAAACTGGCTTCATGTTGCTCGCCCGAAAGCCGCAGGGCATCGTCCAGGAACACCTCGTGCACCTCGACCACGTTGCCGGGCAGCTCGTAGACAAACTTGCCACGGTCGGCAGCATGCGCGCCGATCACCCACAGCACAAACTCGTACTCGGGCATGGCCTGGATATAGCCATGCATCCAGGTTGATCCGCCGCCGTGCACATAGGGGTAGCAACCCTCGAGTACCAAGCAGATTCTCATTTGTCGCCACCCTCCTTGCGCTCAATCATCACGGTCTTATCATTTGCCTTGAGCAGATACAGATCGCCCGTAAGGTGCGTCAGTTCGCCACCCGTCACCGCACCCGGCTCGCCATTATTGGCGCGGAACATGAGCCACGCCTCGTCGTGGAAATTGCCCAGACTAAGCGTCCAGGCATCCGCGCTGGTATCCACGTTCACCGTAACCGACGAAAAGCGCTGGATGGCACCGGAGCACTCCGACGCCGTCTGGTGCCGCAGGTCGGGCGCCGACGTGGTAAGCCAGTCCAGGTAGTCGGTCAGGCCGCCCTTGTAGACCTCCCAGCCCTCTTTGGCGCCGCGATCCGGATCGAGCAGGTCGTCCGGGTGCATAAAGTGCGTACTCACGTAGTGCATGTTGAGCTCGGACACGGCTGCCAGACGCATATAGGAATCGTTGACCATGCCGCCCGAAACAATACGTGGCTGCTCCACAATGCCATCGCTCGCCACGCCAAACTCCTGCACGTAGGGCAGGTCGGTACCATCCTCAAAATACGTACTGGCAATGGTCTTAATGCGCGGAACATCGGAACCGATAAGCTTGCGCGCGCGAGCCGAAAGAATATTCGACGGCGGCACGTAAACCGAGCCATGAGCATTGGGCAGGACCTCGTCCTGAAACGCGATAAGTTCGTTGAGCGAAGCGACGAGCGTCTCTTTGTTCTTCCAGGTCTTGTAGTCGTACAGCGTGCCGTAGTCGGTGTCCCAGAGCGCCAGAGGCTGATGGTTGTAGCCGTGAAAGCCCAGCTCGCCGCCCATCTGCAGCAGCATGCCGCCAAAATAGCGGAACTGCGTGGTATCGGGTTGGCGCGCGGGCTCGATCTGGTTGACCGCGTCCTCGTAGTTTTCGATCATCACGCCGGTATAGCGAATGCCATATTTTTGCGCGAGCTTTTGCAGATCGGGCCACCAGACCTTGGTGTAAAAATCCGCAATGGAAAGGCCGTAGTCACGCTTGATATAAGTGCCATCGCCCGAGGGCACGGGGCTAGGAAAGTCGTCCAAATAGAACACGGCGCTGTTGATGACCGGATAGGCCGTGGTATCACCCAGCAAGCTTATGGCCGAAGCATAGAACCCACGCATGACCTTGTCGTAAATGCCAATGTTGCACACCACGGTGTGACCACTTCCGCAATCGTTAGACCAAATGAGCGGCGTGCCCGCGTCACCGGTCCTTGCCCAGACGCGCGCCGTTTCGCGCAATGAAACCGAAAGCGAAGAATCGAAGGGGTCCGAGAACTCGTAGCGCTCTCCTCCGCCCAACATAAAGTCCTCGCTCGGAACGATACTTTCGGCTGTCGCATAGTCATATCCGGCCGATTCGATCCCAAGCTTGGAAGCAATAGCCTGCAGGCAGTTCGAGCTATCTGGCGTCATGCCCAGCATGAGTGAGCCGCCCGCACTCACCCAACTCATCAGATCGGTCAGATGCGCACCCAGTCCGTCAAGCGAGGGCATAAGCACAATCACGCGATCAAACGACGTGAGCGATGGGATCGCGTCCGCACCGTCGATGGCAATATCAACATCGCGATGGGCGATCTTCATGTCCAGCAAAATCTGGTCGAACTGGTCTTTAACGTCGTCGACGCTATCTTGGTCCGAGTCGGTAATGACCAGGCACGTGGGCTTTTGGCCAAAGATTGCCGAGGAGGCAGGCACCGCATCGTTGGCGGCAAGCATCCCCAGCCTATGCTGGCCCGCACTGTACTGCACGCCGGCACGCTCCACCAGCAGCACGGCGGCCGTGGCAATAAAGACCGCCCACACCACGAGGAGTCCCATCCAACGAAAGCGGCCTGCACGGTCGCGGATATGTTGCGCCACACTCATCTGGCCTCCTCCCCGTCGCGCCAAAACGCCAACTTTTCGCGGTTGTCGGCGCTCAAATACACATGCTGCTTGTCAATCGCATCGATCACACGGTGAACCTCGTCACCATCGCGGCGCATCACGGCAAGGCGCAGGCAAAGCATCCAAACCTCCTGCTCCTCGGGCACGTCGAGCACCAACTGATCGGTCACGGCCTGCGCCTCGTCGATCTGTCCGACATCGGCCAGCGCCGTCGCGTATCGAATGCGCAGCTCAAGGGTATCCTCGCGCTCGCAGCGACGCGCAAGCAGGCGCGCGTACTGTTGGCGCTGAATCTGAGCCACGCGACCCTCAGCCAAGCCCGAGTCCAAGTATTCACCAAGAAAATCACAGTATTCGTTGAGGTTTTGCGCGCTCGGGTCCGTCTTAAAGGCACGCTCCAGCTGCTGCAGTTTAAGGTCGGACTCCTTGGAGATCTGCGCCACCGCCGTCGCGGCATAGTGCGCCACCTCAACGTCGTCGTTAAGCTTAGCCGCCTGCAGCTGCGCCAGGTACGCGTCGGGCTCCTCGGTGAGCATGGAGAGCATTAGGCGGCGCCGGTATGCCGGGTCGTTGACGATGAGCGCCTCCTCGAGCGGCACTACGCCTGCATCGTCCTCACCACTCGGTACCGACATACTGCGATGCAGCTCGTCGTTGAAGCGCAGCGACTCCAGCGCAGACTCTTTCAGCCCCTCGCCAAACACCGCGCTGCGGACCGATAGCAGAACCACCAGCAACGGGCCCCACAGCGGCACCAGCACTATCACAGCCAGCATGTGCCCGCGCACCGGCAGCAGGCCCAGCTTCATAAGCGTCCACAGCATCAGGCAAACCAGCGCATGAATCAGCAGCAAGACGGCAGCAACGACAAGCGAGATCAAGCGGCACCCCCCTCACCGTCACCGGTGTAAGAGATGTGCTGCAGCAGCGCCACGATATCCTCGCCGTCGACGGGCTCCACCGCAATCTGCTTTGCGCTCAGGCGCTCGCGGATAATGGGCAGATCGCACGCCTTTGCCTGGCGCATAAGCAGGTAGAGCACGTCGCCGTCGACCAAGCCCGCTGCGTCGCTCTCGCGGATTGCCGACCCAATTGCGCCCACCAGCTCGCCGACAGGCTCTATGCCCGGTACCACGCGCAGGAGCAAATAACTCCCCATCTTGCTATCTGCGAGCGCCTGCTCCGCCGCGAGCTCTTGGCCAAAGGCAGCCTGCTTGAGCACGCAAGTGCCTTCAACGCAGCGTTTATCCTGTGCCACCGCCTCATAGTCAAAGGCACGGCCCAGCGCGCTTTCGACCAGGCCGCACAAGATGCGGAACAGGTTTTGATAATAGAGGGTCATTTGGTTTTCGGCCGCACTACGCACAAAGATCAACACGGCGGGTGCCCCGTCGCGCTCGATCGTGTATCCAAACATGGGAAGCCCCGGCGTCAGCTCGCGGTTCACCCATAGGTTCGAATGGCCCCCGTCGCCCAAAAGAGGTGCAAGCTGCTCAAGCGTGAGCGAGCGTGCGGCATCTTCGGCAATCGCGGGACTTGCTGCCACCAGGCGTGCAAATGCCCCGCCCGAAACATGGTAGATCGCCACCGAATCGTTCTCGAGGATCTCGCCCAGAAGCTCGCAGCACTTGCGATAGATGTCGCGTGGGTTGAGCACGTCGAGCTCCTGCGTCACGGCAAAGATCTTGCCAAAGCTGTCGTGGCGACCCACGATCTGGCGCCTGTACGCGCGCTTGTCCTCGATCGCGTCGTGGTAGAGCTGCGTAAGGAATGTATTGCGGTTGCGCACGAGCTCGTTTTGATCGCGCTCCGCCCTAATGGCTTCGCTGCTGCGCAGCTGCACATAGCCCCACCCGGCCCCCACCACAAAGTACGCAATAAACGGCAGCCAGTTGGACGGCTCGTAGAACAGGCCCTGAAAGGTATAGCCGTACTGAGTAAAGTAACTCGCGGCCAAACCCACCGACGCCAGCAGCGCCGCAACCAGGCCAAAGTCCAAGCCATACAGCGTGCCGATCAACACCACGAAGAGCAGGCGATAATCGAGAACGTTGAGCTGGGCCGATTGTGAGAACAGATCCCAGGCAACGCCCGTCTCCAGGCATTTAATAGGCAGCGCGCGCATCTGGATGCGGTCGATGGCGGCGCGCAAGGGGTTGACCTTCTTTGCGCGGCCAGCATCCCAACGCACTTGAATGGTCGAAAGATCGCGCAGCAGGTCGTACCGCTGAAACCAGCCATAGCGCACGCGAGCGACGTCGCTGGCGGGCAGGGCGTAGCCGGCAGAATCGCCATAGGCAACGGCAAGGCCGGGGAACAGCGCCTTGAGGGCGTCGCCCACCTCACCCGCCGTGTGATGGAAGGTATCGGCTACGTCGAGCGTCTCAAAGTTACCATCCCAGCTATCGAAGATACGGCGTACCAGCACCGCAAGCTCCTCGGCACACAGCAGGGGAAACGCCGCATCCTGCGCGCCCTGCAGAGCGACCGATCCGGTTGAGCACGCGTCGAACAGCGGCACCAAAAACGGGTCCTCCAGCGCGGCAGACGCGGTATACAGGAACGGCACGCGCAGGATCTTGGTTTGAACGCCCTCGCGAGCAGCGTAGTAGCGGCACAGGTCGTTGGCTGCGCGCGCGATAATGCCCTTGCCCGTTCGCCCCGCGGCGTCGGTGGCACCCTCGGCACCCGCGGGCCCCGCTACATACAGCAGTTGGACCCGGCGACCCGCGCACGCACGAAAGACCGAGCGCAACAGCTCGGTATCGCCCACGTTATCGGTATGCGGGGTAAGGTAATTGGATAGGTAGACCACGCGGTCGAACTCGTAGGCCTGATCCAGGTGTTGCAGAAGCTCTTTCCACGAGGCATGGGGCGACGACTCATCGCGGCGCGAGTCCTGCGCGGCTACGACCTGCACATGGTCCCCGGGGAACGCCTTGGCACAAAAGTCATCGTCAACATATGCGGTGTTGCCAACAACCAACACTTCCATGGCGCACCCCTCCCCTAAAATCCACTTTTGTCATAGTCAAACATGCGTATTTTACGCTGTCAACGCGAGCTGGAGCGCCTTTAAGGCTGTTTTAAGAACTTTTTTAGAGGATGTGGGAGTGGCAACTCGTCCGACCCAGGCTCATTGAGAGGCTGCTATTCGCTCTGAAAAGGCACATCGCAATCTGCTGACAGCTCTGCAGGGAGAATGGCAGGCAATGTAAGCGCTCCCATGGGCGAAAGTCCAGTAACAACCATCAAATAGCTCTTTGCATGGGCATATGCCATCGAAATAGCATTTGAAAGAAGGTAGTGACGCACCTCGTCATCGGGAGAGTTCATTGGCATTTGCGCTGAAACCGAGATGGATACTGTAACGCCAGCATGCATCTTCTCCTGTGCACCTTCATCTCCGTCAAGGAGGCTGCCAATTACGCACATCTTTAAACTTGCGCGAGCGTCATTACCGTTTTTCCAAAGATGGACATCTTGGTAGCTAACGTCAACTTTTAATTCCATATTATCTGAGGGCGAATCCTCGATATGGAAATCGGAGTCAACGACGAACAAATGAACGACTTGAATCGGAGCAATAAAATCCCCACTCATGCTGCCAAACCTCCGGAAATCATCTCGAGATTCACATGCGAGGACGGACGCTCGTTCCTAAAAGACCATTGCTTACGTAGGGATTCATTGGGCGAGAGAAACGGTAGCTCTTTAGAATAGCTAACGGTAACCTTAGGAACGATATTGATACCTAAAGCGAGCTCGAACCTGGCGATCGTCTTCAGCGTCATATTGGGCTGAGAATTCAACAGCTTCGAAAGCGACTGAAGGCTCACGCCCATACGCTTTGCCAAATCGCTTTTGCTTAAACCCAAATGCTTCATCTCGCGATGAACAATAAACTCGATATCTAGCGCGTGTTCATAAGCGCGTGTTTCGCTAGTTTCAGTCTCGGCGTAAAAATCAGATAAATCTACTTTATTCATTGTGTTCTCCGTTTCGAAAGCCAAGTATAAAAGTCAACGCTCAGATTCCAGAAGTTGACGTGCTATTACGGCTAATCGCTTGGCCCGCTCGATTTCTTTACTGATGTTTCCTGATCCCTGATGTCCTTTAAACCAAAACAATAGAACAATTTTGTCTACGCCCTGACATATGGCATAAATCATCTCTCGATTTGCCCCATCAAACCCTTTTAGTTCATAGAGGCCGATCTTAGAATCAATACATCGTAGCTTTGAGGTCCCACTCGCGACCTTTAACCCATAATCATAGATTTTTGAAATCTGATCGATCATTTTACGGGCAGCAAGCTTCTTTTTAGGGTCTGTCAACATTTTCTGGAATTGAGAGTTGACGGGAGAAGTCGTCAGCTCCCAAAACGGTCGGCCCTTGGGATCCCCATATTCGACAAGATCGTATCCTTCAACCAAAGGCCACCTCCCATTTCTAGATACACTTAACTTATAAGTTAAGTGTATCTATTTAAATAGAAATAACAAGGCATATGCTAGATTACACAGCCCCAAATCGATAAACCATCCAACCAAGTTGGTGCTCACTCCGGAAGCGCGGTGAAAATCCGCGATCGACAGACCAGACCCCGGTTTTGAGCTCCGACGACCCGCGGTTTTGTTAGTTCGGCGGTTTTCGATTTCCCAGCACTTACGGAAAACGCGACAAAACCAAGCACCCTAAAACTGAAGACGCGATAAGAGACCCCTTCGAAAACAACCTTTTGAGCAGATTGACCTAAATCTCTTTGGAGAGAATCGGAGACAACCTACTCAATATCGCTCCGATTAACGTCATAGTCCTTATTAGCTAGTTCTTTACGGTAATAGAGATTTAAGTCCCAGGCTGCAATGCCTGAGGCGGAGAGAACTTGTGCCCAACCCTTTTACGGATATTTTTGTTTTAGTCGACAACAGCCATCCTCGGTCTAAAGAACTGAACAAACCGAAAATTTAAACCGCATGTGATATCAAAACCGTTACCGAGAACAAGAAGCTGATGAGAGATGCGCGAGTTCATTGGATAGACAGCCTTTCAAAGCAGATAGGTTTTTGAATGCGCCAACGAATGCACCATTACAGTTTGGAACATCCGAACAGTCCTATGCTTAGAATCACCAAAGCGCAAACGCTGGGGCTTTAACTAACATCCAGCCGAAATCGTCGATACGAGACACAGGCGGTTCAATCAATTAACAAGTGGATTGAAATTAAAGACCTTAGTTGACTCAACAGGGAAAAAACGATCTGATATCGATTTCTCGTCTTCTGCAGCCACATTAGCAACCTCATAGAAACGTCGAACCAAATCACGACGTCGCTTCTGATAAGCCCTGGCAGCCACCATAGAACGATCGGGTAAATCATAGTCGAAAATATAAAGCCTGCATGTCGAATCTGACAACCTGTCAGCCACTTGTCGCCAAATGTAACCATCGCTTTCTCCCAAGCTGCAGCCATATATACAAATGCTATCGGCTTTAGCTATCAGTTCACTCATCTCAGCGGTTTTCGTATTGCCATAAATTCCGTAGTTCTTTTTTTCTTTAACCCAAAGCTCTTGAAAATCCACCTTAGAGGAATAAACGGAAGATGTAATCTGATCAGAATCTGAAACGCCAAATATAATATTGGTAGCAGTGCCCCCGTCATTGATTTCTCCGTGAAGATGAAGAAGCGTGCCTTGATAAAAGAACTTAGGCGAAGTACCGACAATCAACTTACCAAAGGGCTGGTCTTTCCCAATCTCATCCCAAAAACGATTGACGGTATTCGTATAGTTTAAAACCAGAACGTGCACAGTCACGTCTTCAGAAGTCGACATCAAAGCGGGGAGCCCTTTTAATGCGTCAACAGCAGTGAGTCTCGTATAGAAGCTGCTAATTGATGCTCGAAATTCCTGAACTGCCTCCTGAGGAAGCTCGACAGGTATACGGCTGGACTCTCTAAATACGTAATCTAAAAACTCATCTTGAATATTCTCAAATGTCCGATGAAATAATTCTTCGTCGTCTTCATAAAACGCCGATGCTCTACCTAGAAGATTTTCCAAATCACACCAAAGTTCAGACGCTCGTTCTGGGCTGAATCCCTCAACTCTTTTTACAAGCTCATCCCTATATTCGTTCTGAACGTCATCTTTAAAATAGCGATTCTTCAAAAAAGAACGGTAATCAGTTGCGAGACCAAGGTTCCGATCAAATCCATTCCCAATGATCCAAAGAAGATTTAGCATTCAATACCGTCCAATTTAATAACAGAGATTTGTTTTACAGCGCAGTGCACCATGCAATATAACGCATGAAGGGCTCTACCATCAGCGAGCCCTTCATGCACCATCGGTTCATTCTGAAAATAAAACTGGATGTTAAAGCATGGACATGTACTCCCCCAGCTCCTTCTCCCAATCGGGCATGTGGAAGCCGGCAGCCTCAAGCTTGGACAGGTCGAGCGCGGTGTGGACCGGGCGCGGTGTGATGGGGCCCGCGGCGTTCGCGTAGTAGTCGGCGGTCGACACCGGCACGACCTTCTCGCCGTTGCCGTTGGCGGCCTCGAAGACGGCGCGGGCGATGTCCGACCAGCTCTTCACGGCGCCCGAACCGGTGCAGTCGTAGATGCTATAGGGGGC
>URNJ01000057.1 GCA_900549215.1 uncultured Collinsella sp. | reverse complement strand
CGCTCGTCAAAGCGGGGCAGCCCCAGGGCGATATGGTGCTGCTGCTGGGTCGCATGACCAATGCCGACGTCTACGCGCAGGCCTTCCGCGACCAGGGGCTCGACTGCGTCATCGCGGGCGGCTCAGTCTTTGCGCAGGCTGCCGAGGTGCAGACGGTGCGCGCCCTGGCTTGTGCGCTCGCCAATCCGGCCGATACGGCGCAGGGCCTTATGCCGCTGCTCGCCTCGCCGATGTTTGCGCTCGGTGCCCAGGAGTTCCTGGCACTGGCGACCAAGCTCGATAGCGAGACGGGGGAGACCTCGCGCCGCAACATCGATGCGGGCATCATGAGCGATTCCGATGTGCCGGGCTTGCAGGGCTTGCCGCTCGTGACGCGCGCCCGCGAGGTACTGCGGTATGCACTTCGTCGCGTGGGCCGCGATTCATTCGCCGCCATCGCACGCGACGCGGTCAATGCCTCCGGCTGGTTTGTGCGTCTGGCACAGTGTGGTCCCGAGGGCAAGGCTATTGCCGCCAACGTGCTCAAGGCGCTCGACGCCGTGGCCGAGGCTGAGGCCGAGTTCGGCAACTCGCCGCGTTCCATCGCGCTGGCCTTCGACCGCTTCTTGGCGGGCAAGGAAGCTCCGGGCGCCCTCAACGAGGAGGGTGACGGCGCGGTGCGCATCATGACGGTGCACGCATCCAAAGGCCTGGAATACCCGGTCGTGGCGGTTGCCGAGTGTTTTGGCGTGCGCAAGTCGTCCGGTACGGCACAGATGGGCCGCGTCGACGGCGGGGCGCAGGTCGTGGCGCTGCCGGCGCGCTTCGATGGCGTTAAGCTCGCGGACGGAACCTTCGTAAAGGGGGATGACGTCAAAAAGCAGTTTGAGCACGCGTTTAAGGGTAAGGGCACGTCGCTATGGTTGCCGCCGGAGCTCATGGAGGACGTATGCGCGACGGGTTCTCCCGCCGAGGCATTTGCTCGCCTGCGCAACGACGACCTGCAGCTTTCGCTCGAGGAGCGGGCCCGCTTGCTCTATGTTGCCATGACGCGTGCGCGCGAGCTGGTGATCTTGGCGATGGATGCCGGCGTGAGCCGTGGCAAGGTGACGGCGCCGACCTTCGACGTCGAGACCGATCTGACCTACGATGTGCTGCGCCGTATTTTGCCGACCGACGCTCTGGACATGCCGCAGCTCGATGCCGACCGCCTGGTGTTCGACAACTCCAAGCCGGGCGACTACGAGCTCATCTCGCTGGCGGGCTTTACGTTTGGCGAGCAGGCGTTTGAGGCCAACGCTTCGCTGGATGCCGAGGGCAGGCTTGTTCGTGGCGATGTCAATACAGATGCTGCCGACGATTCGGCCAGTACAATCGTCCCCGGTCCTGCCGACCCCAAGCCCGATTCGTTTGAGCTTGTGTATCCCCAGGCAGTGGGCGTGCGCATGGGCATCTGTCCGTATCCGATGCGTGACTCGTATAGCTACTCGTCAATCGCCGCGGCACTCCATGCCGAGACGGAAGACCGTGCCGCCGAGGCTCGTGTTCCCATGGACGAGTCCGGCGATGATGCAGAGTCGGATGGCTCGGAGATGACGGATGCAGACGTGGCCGCTGTCGAGCCCGCCGGCAATCCCATGGCGCTGGGCTCGGCCTTCCACGCCGCCTGCCAGCGGCTCATCGAGATGGGTGCCGATGCGCTGTCCGCTGAGCGTGCCGACGCCTTGGCTCGCCTGTGGCACCTGACGCCAGAACAGCGCGAGCGCTTCGATGTCGCTCTGGAGCGCTGGCTCAAGTCGTCGGTTCGTGCCGAGCTGTTCGCGTGGCCGTGCGTTCGTGCCGAAGTGCCGTTCTTCTCGCTGGGCTGCGAGGACGAGGACATCGCCCGCTACGGTGCATATGCCGAAGGCGCCATCGACGCTTTGGCGACGAACCCGGCCGATCCGTCGCGCGCACTGGTCATCGATTACAAGACGGGTGGCACGCCGGACGAGACACCGGACCAGCTGCAGGAGAAGCACGCCCTGCAGGCGCGCGTCTACGCCGATGTGTTGCACAAGGCGGGCTTTGAGGCCGTGACCGTTAAGTTCGTCCGCGTGGAGCAGGCGAATCCAGCCATCTTCGTCGAACCCGCCGAACCTCAAGTAGTCACCTACAATCTCTAGCCCTCAGATAACTTGCGGTGGAATACGGACTGTTTTGGCCAAAAAAGCCGCCAAACAGTCCGCATTTCACCGCAACGCATGGGAGAGCCTGGGGCGGTACAATGGCTCGAACGGTTCAAACGAATAAGGAGCCATCATGCAGCTCACCAAAACGCTTAAGGTGACGCCGGAGGAGCTTTTTGACGCTCTGGCGGGGTCCATCATGCAGGATATCGAGAGCGCCACGGGCAAGCGTCCCAGCCGCAACAAGCTCAACGGCTATAAGTACGAGAAGCGCGCCCGGTCCGCAAAAGGCATGGCCAAGGGCACGGCGATCAAGGTTAAGATCAAGCACTTTGACTACCCGTGCCTCTATGAGGTCCGTTTTCAGTATGCGGCGGGCATCAATACCATGCGCTATGAGGCTGCACCTGCTGGCGATGGTGCCTGCGAGCTCACCTATACCGAGGATTTTCAGGGTGTGGGTGGCAACACGTCTGACGCACGCGGCAGGCTCGGCCTCTTCTTCTATGAGCGCAAGCTCAAGAGCCACGCCAACCAGACAATTGATCAAATCGTCAAATACATCGAGGGTGAGCGCCGAGTAAAGGCTAACCCCGCCTTCGCCGATGATACTGCCGAAAACGCTTCGGATGTATTCCATTGATACCCTGTGCAAAAGCTTTACCGCTCTTCACAGCAACTGTGAACACTTCAGGCTTCGAGTCAGTAGCGAGCGGCCCGACAATATTAGTTGGTGGAAGTGCCAAATGAATAAGAATGCCACTACGCAACTGCACATCTATTCCGCCTTTTTCGTTCTCGCGGGATTTGTTTTAAATCGGGGAGTGTTTCTACTTTTCCTTGCGGAGAAAGGAATGTCTGTCACGGAAATCGCTCTTTATCAAGCTCTGTACAACGCTGCAACGGTCGCCCTCGAGCTACCAACAGGGCTAGTAGGCGATTTCTTTGGAAAGAAGTTTTCGATTCAAGTGGGCGTGCTGCTGCTTTTCTTCCATACGGCTGGCATGCTGCTACTCTCAGGTCCCTTTCTTGTCGTGCTTTCCCTTGTTGAGGCACTCGCTTACTCCCTTCAATCGGGATCAGAACAAGCACTTTTATATGAAATTGTTCGAAATGCCGGTCAAGGAGAACGCTTCCTCACCATCAACGCTCGGCTGCTTGCCGCGCAATCAATCGCTACGGGAATGGCAATTGTGCTCGGATCTTTCATTGCCCAAGTATCTTGGAGTGCCCTTTACGTATGTGTTTCCGCTTTCTATCTCCTGCAGCTTTTCCTTCTGTATCCCATTGAGAGGACGGAAGCGACTCGTTCTGAAAGATCGGAAAAGGGGAGGTTTGACGCAGCCAAGATGTTTAGGCGTGAAACCTGGCGCGTTGGAGAATCCGCATTTGCGATATTGCTTCTCCTAATCGGCACAAGCATGCTCGACGGATTCTACGGGAGTTATTACAACTTGAATCAGTTGGTATTCGACGCGTTTCATGCTCCCGTCTCCATAATAGGAATCTTTTTCGGTGCATCCTATGCAGTAAATGCGACGGCCTACATTGCAGCAGATTTCTTCTCATCGCGTTTCGGGAAAAGAAATACCATGCTCGGCTCGATGCTAATCGAGGCTGGCCTTTTCTTGATTCTTCCGTGGCTCGCTTCAAATCCTCTGTGCTTGTTTGGCCTTAGCATGGTGCTTTGTTTCCTCCCAGAAGTGGTGTACATCACTTCGGAAAACTTAATCCAAGACGCGATAGCGGACGATCTCCGCGCAACGATCCTTTCCGTCGCATCTCTGGTAAGGGCCTTCTTTTCTGCAATGTTTTTCTCCATATTTGGATATGTGCTGGGGTTATACCCCATTCAGATAGCGCTCGGTATTATTGGTTCAATCGCGATAGCAATTACCGCCGTTGTTTCATTAAAAATGGTAGGAATGCAGGTCTCCAAGAATTGATATATCGATTGACGAGCTATCCGAAGCGTCGAACCTTCTTGATGGACATGACTATTCGTCACAAATCATTCCGCGCATCGCCGGGGTTCCAGTAATACTCGATATATCTGGATGCCCTCATTCCCCTTTTTGAAGGTCCCAAAAAGACTGCCCGTGTTGGTTTGGCTAGGTTCGGGTGCCGTCCGCGCCGTGCGGTAAAATCGTTCAGTCAGAACACGAACCCGCATCGGAGCTCATCACATGGCATTCGTCCATCTGCACAATCACACCGTTTTCTCCATGCTCGACGGCGCAACCCGTATCCAGGATATGGTCAACCGTGCCGTTGAGCTTGGCATGCCCGCCGTGGCCATTACCGACCACGGCTACATGTATGGCGTGCCCGACCTGGCGCTGGCCTGCGACGCCGTCAACCACAACACGCCTGAGTACAAAACCTGGAGCCACGACAAGGCCTTCTTGGAAAAGGATCGCCGCGACGAGCTGGTGGAGCCCGACCCCGAGGCAAACCCGCGCGAGCATGCCCAGTATGTGAAGGACATGGCCATGTGGGACGAGAAGGGCAACATCGACGAGCTCAAGCCGCCCCTGGTCATCAAGCCCATCTTTGGCTGCGAGGTCTACTTTACGCCGGACGAGACCCTTGCCCGCGACCACAAGCCCGAGCTCTACCACATGATCCTTCTGGCCAAGGACCAGGAGGGCTACGTCAACCTGATGCAGACGGTTTCCGAGGCCGCCGTGCAGGGCTTTTACTACAAGCCGCGCGTGACGCTCGACAACCTGCGCCGCCACGCCAAAGGCATGATCTGCACCAGCGCCTGCATCGCGGGCATCATCCCCAAATACATCGACCGCGGTGACATGGAGGGCGCCATCAAGTGGGCCGAGACCTTCCGCGACACCTTCGACCCCGGCGACTTTTATATCGAGATCCAGGAACACGGCATTACCACCGATAACGGTCTGACCGACGAGCAGATGGACCGCACGCTCATCGATATCGCCAAGCAGGTGGGCGTCAAGGTCATCGCTACCAACGATTTCCACTACCTACGCCGCGAGGATGCGCCCGTGCAGGACGTCATCATGTGCATTGGCATGAACGCCAAGGTCGACGACCCCAACCGCATGCGCATGACCGGCTCGGAGTTCTACATGAAGACCGAGGAGGAGATGCGGGCGATGTTCCCGTATTGCCCCGAGGCCTGCGACAACACGCTCGAGATCGCCGACAAGTGCTACGTCGAGCTGGACTGGGACTCCATCATCCTGCCGCGCTTCCCGTTGCTCGATCCCGGCGAGACGCACGAGAGCCAGTTCCGCCGCGAGTGCGAGAAGGGCCTGCGCCAGCACTACGGTGACGACTGGGCCACGCGCGAGATCGGCGGCGTCAACATCAAAGAGCGCTTTGAGTACGAATACAAGGTCATCTGCGACAAGGGCTTTGCTGCCTACTTTTTGATCGTCGCCGAGTACGTGCAATGGGCTAAGGACAACGGTATCGGCGTCGGCCCCGGCCGTGGTTCGGCCGCCGGCGCTATCGTCGCCTACGCCATGAACATCACCGCGTTCGACCCGCTCGAGAACGGCCTGATGTTCGAGAGGTTCTTGTCCCCGCAGCGTACCGAGATGCCCGATATCGATATGGACTTCGACGATGAGCGGCGCCTCGAGGTCGTGGAGCACGTTCGCCAGCTCTACGGTCCCGAGAAGGTCACCCACGTCATCACCTACTCGACCATCAAGGCCAAGCAGGCCATCAACGACGCCGCGCGCGTCCTGGATTACCCGGTCTACATGGGCCAGCGCTTGTCCAAGATGGTCTCGAGCGACCCCAAGGTCAAGCTCAAGCAGGTGCTCGACAAACAACCCGGCAAAGAGGATCTGTTTAACCCCGATTTTGCCGAGGCCTATAAAAAGGACGACGACGCCCGCCGCATCATCGACACGGCGCTTTCGATTGAGGGCCTCACCCGTGGCGAGGGCGTGCACGCGTGCGCCGTTCTGATCTGCCGCGACCCCGTCAACGAGCACGTGCCCACCAAGCTCGACACCAAGGGCGGCGTCGAGATTACCCAGTACGAGGGCCATACCGTTGCCGACATGGGCCTGCTCAAGATGGACTTCCTGGGCCTGCGTACGCTAACGGTTATCTCCAAGGCCAAGGCCAACATCAAAAAGAACTTCGGCATCGACATCAAAGAAGAAGAGATTCCCTTTGACGATCCCGAGATCTTTAAGCTCATGGGTTCCGGCCACACTGCCGGCGTCTTCCAGGTCGAGTCCGCCGGCATGACGGCCACGATCAAGAACATGAAGCCCACCGAGTACAAGCACGTCGTAGCATTGATCGCCTTGTACCGCCCGGGCCCGCTGGGCGCCGGCATGGTCTCGTCCTACATCAACCGTATGAACGGCAAGGAGCCGGCCGTCTCCTACGACGACCGCTTGGACGATATCCTGGGCGAAACCTACGGCACTATGGTCTACCAGGAGCAGGTTATGCTCATCTCCGTCGAGATGTGCGGCTTCTCCAAGGGCGAATCGGACTCGCGTATCCGTAAGCCCGTGGCTAAGAAAAAGATCAAGCTGCTCACGTCGACGGTGCTCCACTGGGAGGATGGCTCGGACGAGACCACCTACGACCACTGGATGAACGGCGCTATCAAGAACAACTACACGCGCGAGGTCGCCCAGAAGATTTGGGACGATGTTCTTGAGTTCGCGTCCTACGCCTTCAACAAGTCGCACTCCGCCGGCTACGCCATTTTGGTTATGCAGACGGCGTGGCTCAAGGCGCACTATCCGCACGAGTATATGGCGGCCGTTCTGACGTCCTACACGGGCAAGACCGACAAGATCGTTCACTACGTCTCGGCATGCCGTCACGACGGCATCCCCGTGCTGTCGCCAGATGTCAACGAGTCCGGTACCGAGTTCACGGCCACCAAGGAGGGCGTGCGCTTTGGTTTGGCCGGCATCCGCGGCGTGGGTACCGGCGTGGCGCAGGCGATTATCGCCGAGCGCGAGGCGGGCGGTCCGTTTAAGACATTGCACGACTTTGTCGAGCGTGTGGACTCGAGCCAGGCAAACCGCCGCGTGATCGAATCGCTCATCAAGGCAGGCGCTTTTGACTCCACGGGGTATCCGCGTCGCCAGATGATGCATTTTGTGGATAAGAACAACCCCGAGAACATCATCGACGCCGCGGTAAAGCGCCAGAAAGATCGCGCAAGCGGCCAGACGTCGTTCTTCGATATGTTTGGCGACGTTGAGGGCTCGGGCTTTGAGGTCAGCGTGCCCGATCCGGATGGCCAGGAATGGGACCGCCATCTTAAGCTGAGCCAGGAGAAGGAGGTTCTGGGCATCTATGTCTCGGACCACCCGCTGCGCCCGTTTGAGTATGCACTTAGCAAAGCGCGCGACTTCTCTTTCTCGCAGATCGACACCGGCTATGAGGTGCAAAACCCCACGGGCGGTACCATCAACCAAGAGATTCCCGAGGGCAAGGCGTTGTGGTGGGCCGGCATGGTCTCGAGCGTGTCCAAGCGCGTGACCAAAAACGGCGACCCCATGGGCATCGTGCAGCTCGAGGACATGGAAGGCGAGGCCACGGTCGTGGTGTTCCCCAAGACCTACAAGGAGGCCGAGGGGTATCTGTACGGCGAGGTCGATCCCGAGACCGGCGCGCAGCTGTCCGACGCGTTTGTGCGCATTAAGGGCAAGCTCGAGCGCTCGGACCGCGGCGACCAGATCATCGCGCAGGAGATTGTGCCGCTGGAGCTTAGCGAGGAGAAAAACAAGCCCAAGGTCTTTGAAGTCATGGTGCCCAACAGCCGATTTAGCCAGGGCAATATGGCGCGCCTGGCCACGGTGCTCACCACCAACCCGGGTGGCGATCGCGTAGAGATCTTTATCGAGCAGGTGGACGGGCGTGTGCTGCGCGCCGAGGTGCCGGCTAAGGTCAACGCGCGCTCGATTCCGCTGCTGGCCGAGGCCAAGGCCATCGTCGGCAACCAAGGCCGTGTGACGGTTATCTAAGCTACCCCGGGTGAGATTGGAGGAAGTGATGGCACAGGGGACGTTTGTGCAGGCGCTTCGCAAAGAGGCGGCGCTGAGCGGCACCTTTATGAAGGGCCGCTCGCTCATGCTCAACGGTGCCGTGCTGTCGTTTGAGGACTCCGGCTCGCGCTTCTCCAAAAACGTGAACATCGAGGGCTCGGTGCGTGGTTCGCGCGGCGACCTGTACAAGACGCACGTGGCGCTCGACATGGACGAGCACGAGGTGATCGACTACGACTGCGATTGCCCCGCCGCCTATCGTTACCCCGGTATGTGCAAGCACGCTATTGCCACGGCTCTGGCGTATTTGGATGCCAGCGGCACCGAGCCCGTCGAAGGTTTGCGCACGCCGGTCCGCACGTTTACGGCGCAGCCGACACAGCCCGCGCGCACCGCGCCCAAAGCGCCGGCCGTCAACCCCAACTTTCCCTTTCCGGCGCCCGTCCCCACGAGTCCCAGCCTCATGGCGGCGCTCTCCGATCTTTCGGACGCGCGCATGGATGAGCTGGCGAGCATGCGCCGCAAGCTTGCCGGCAGTGTGGATCCCGATGCCCCCAAGGCGGTGTTGGAGCCCTCGCTGGTGCCGTACTACAATCCACTGTTTGCCGACCGCTTTAGCTGGGCGCTCGAGCTTCGCATTCGCTGTGGATCGGTCTCCTACGTGGTCAAGGACATCGACGGCATGGCCGACGCCTATGTCCGAGGCGGCACCTTCTCGTACGGCAAGAAGCTCACGTTTGTCCATACGCCCGAAGCCTTCGAAGACGTGTCGACAAAGCTGCTCAACCTTGTTGTGACGACAGTTGCCTATCTCGATGACATCACAAGCTCGCGTTCGGCTTCGTACGACTTTGCCCGCAGCGGTTTTGTCGCCGAGCGTCAGTTGCCGCTGTCCGAGCATAGCATCGTATATGTGCTGGACCTGCTGCGCGGCCAGACCATCTCCTTTGAGCCCGCCTGGTCGCGGGGGACGACGACGCATCGCACCTATGACGTGGCGGTTGAGATGCCTCCGGAAGGGGAGAACGAGGCTCTGTCTAAGCGTCCACCGCTTCTTGCCGCCAAAATCGCGCCGGCGGCTGGCGGCAGCTACGATCTGCGCCTGCCGGCCGATGCATACTGCTTTGCTTCGGGCGACGTTGCCTATCTGGTCGACACCCGCCGTGCGCGCCGTACCGATGTAGCGTTTGCCCAGCATGCGGCGCCGTTTCTATCGCGCTTGCTGCCCTGCCGCACGCCGGTCCATATCGCCGCCGACCAGGTGGGCGAGTTCTGCCGCATGGCGCTGCCGATCTTGCGCGACTACACCGACCTGACCGCTCCCGCCGTACTTGACGCCGTGGCGCCCGAGCCGAGCTTTGCCATGGCGATCGGTGTCGACGATGGTCTTGTGACCTGCAAGATTACGGTGGCCTACGGCGATTGGTCGGCAGATCTCTTTAGTCTTGGTGCTCCGGGCAGTCCTTTCGAAGAGCAACGCCCCGGCGTGCCGCCGCGCGATACGGTGGCGGAGTTTCGCGTTATGGACACGGCGGCCCTGTATTTCGATTTCTACGAGGGCGGTCTGGCGTTTGAGGAGCGCGATGACGCCCGCTTGTTCTGCCTGCTGACCGAGGGTCTGTCTGCCCTGTCCGAGCTGGGTGAGGTCATGCTCAGCGACCGTCTGCGCCAGATTTCGGTCCGCCCCGCGCCCAAGCTCTCGGTTCGTGCGACCGTCAAGAGCAATCTGCTCGATGTCGAGCTGGGCGCGAGCGGGCTTTCGACCGCGGACCTTGCCGTCTATCTCGATTCGTACAAGCGCCATCAAACGTTTGCGCGCCTTACGTCCGGCGACATCATTCGCCTGGACGAGGGCGCCCGAGCCGCGTTTGGCCTCGCCGAGGATCTGGGGGTCGATGCTGTTGACCTGCTCGACGGCGTGTCGCTTCCCGCGTCGAGTACTCTGTTCGTCGATAGCATGCTCGCACGCACGCCCGCGCTCGAGGCCGATCGTGACGCCGCGTTCCGCCGTACCGTCGAGCGCCTGGACACGCTCGGCAAGATGGACTTTACGG
>URNJ01000056.1 GCA_900549215.1 uncultured Collinsella sp. | reverse complement strand
GGCGATCTCGGAGATGGCGTCGATGTTGGGGATGTCGGAGTTGGGGTTGCCGAGCGTCTCGAGATAGACGACCGTGGTGTTGTCCTTGATGGCGCCCTCGACCTCGTCCAGGTTGTGGGCATCGACGAAGGTGGTCTCGACGCCAAACTGGGAGAGCGTATGCTCCAGCAGGTTGTAGGAGCCACCGTAGATGGTCTTCTGAGCCACCACGTGGTCACCGGCCTGGGCAAGAGCCTGCAGGGTATAGGTGATGGCAGCAGCACCGGAGGCGACGGCAAGACCTGCCACACCACCCTCGAGTGCGGCGATACGGTCCTCGAAGACGCCCTGGGTGGAGTTGGTCAGACGGCCGTAGATGTTGCCGGCGTCGGCAAGACCAAAGCGGTCGGCGGCGTGCTGGGAATTGCGGAACACATAGCTCGTGGTCTGGTAGATAGGCACGGCGCGGGAGTCGGATGCGGGATCGGCGCTCTCCTGGCCAACGTGAAGCTGCAGGGTATCGAAACCAAAGGTGTGCTCGGGGTTGTTGATGAACTGGCTCATGATGATCTCCTTGATCGAACAAAAGTAAATAAAAAGAGAGAAGTAAGTCGCTGTCTCCTGATCACGCCGACGGGCGCAAACAGGAGCCCGACATTCGTCTTGGTAAGCAATTCATATGCGGGCCTCCTTTCGCATCCCGGTTCCGTGGTTGGCTTAGTTACCCACCGCCTTTGTGTGTTTTGAATAGTACGAGCATTGTTTCCCTCGGTCAATCACTTAAAAGCGCTAACCTGTTATCGGTTTTTTAGATAGCTATCGAAAGGACGGGCGCCGATGACCCTCCAGCAGCTTCGCTTTCTTATCGCCGTGGCAGAATCCGGCTCAATTAACGCCGCAGCTCAGCGCCTCTATACCGCTCAGTCCAACATCTCAAACGCCGTCAAAAGCCTGGAACAGGAACTCAATCTGGAAATCTTTACGCGCTCCAGCCGCGGCGTCACGCTCACCAACGACGGCACCGAGCTTTTGGGCTATGCGCGCCAGGTCGTAGAGCAGGCCGACATGCTCGAGGCGCGCTACGAGGACGGCGGCACCCCGCAAGCCCGCCTCGCCATTTCCGCCCAGCACTACGCCTTTTCGGTCGAGGCCTTTGTCAACGTGGTCGAGCGCTGCCGCGACAGCAAGTTCGAGTTCATCATGCGTGAGACCACCACCTCGCAGATCATCGATGACGTCCGCGCGTTTCGCAGCGACATCGGCATCCTCTATCTGGACGACTTTAACGCCCGCGTTCTGCAGAAGGCTTTTGCCGATGCGCGCGTGAGCTTCCATCCCCTATTCGACGCAACGGTCCACGTCTTCGTTAGCGAGCGCCACCCGCTTGCCCGCCGCCCGCAGCTGTCCCTTGCCGACCTCACGCCCTATACGCGCTACAGCTTTGAGCAGGGAACCTCAAACTCCTTCTATTACGCTGAGGAACCTTTTAGCTATATCCCCTGCGACCGCAACATACGAATCTCGGACCGCGGAACACTTACTAACTTACTTATCACGTCGAACGGTTACACCCTGTCGACCGGTGTCCTCTCCAATGAAATGCAATGGGGTATGGCATCGATCCCGTTAGCAGACGCCCCAGCGATGCACGTAGGCTATATCATGCACGACGAGCGCAAGCCCTCTCCCCTCTTGCAGCAATACCTCGACGAGCTCAACCGCATCATCCATGCCAACTAACCGTCGGAAGACGGGGTAGAAATCGTAGATTGCTAGCCCCCGGCGGGCATGGCGCTACAATGGTCACTCACACGAAACGTACCCAACGAAAGGAACCATGTGAAGGTCATCATCTATACCGACGGCTCGGCCCGATCAAATCCGGGACGCGGCGGCTACGGCGCCGTGCTCAAGTACACCAACCCCGCCGGCAAGACCTTCACCTCCGAGCTTTCGCGCGGCTACGCCAAGACTACCAACAACCGCATGGAGCTCATGGCGGTCATCGTGGCGCTCGAGGCGCTCAACCGCCCCTGCGACGTCGAAGTCCATTCCGATTCGCAGTACGTCGTCAACGCCTTCAACAAACACTGGATCGACGGCTGGAAAAAGCGCGGGTGGAAAACTGCCAACAAGCAGCCCGTTAAGAACCGCGACCTGTGGGAGCGCCTGCTTGCCGCAAAGAGCAAGCATAAGGTGGAGTTCATCTGGGTTAAGGGGCATGCCGGCCACGAGCTCAATGAGCGCTGCGACGAGCTCGCCACCAACGCGGCCGACGGCAGCAACCTAGATATCGACACCGGCTTTAACGAGAGCGACCTGTAACGGCGTTTTCGCACGCTTTTGTGTCCTCCCGCGCTACACTCGTCCTGTAGGCCAAACAATGCAAGGGGGACACATGCTGCGCATCGCAACCATCGGCACATCCATGATCACCGACGACTTTATCCAAGTCGTCAATGCCAACGACCAGGCTACATTCGTAGGCACGCTCTCGCGCGATGCAGATCGCGGCGCCGCCTTCACCGCTAAGCACGGCGGCGAGCGTAACTTCACCGCACTCGACGAGCTCGCGTCCGCCGACGACGTCGATGCCGTCTACATCGGCAGCCCCAACGCGCTCCATCACGAGCAGGCGCTCGCCTGCATCGCCGGCGGTAAGCACGTTATCGTCGAAAAGCCCTTCTGCGCCACCGAGGCGCAAGCGCTCGAGGTCTTTCGCGCAGCCGAGGCGGCGGGCGTCGTAGCCCTCGAGGCCATGCGCCCGCTCCATGACCCCGCTTTCCACGCCGTCGAGGACGCCCTGGGCGAGATTGCGCCCATTCGTCGTGCATCGTTGCGCTTTGGCAAGTATTCTTCGCGCTACAACGAGGTTCTCGCAGGGCGCGCCACCAATATCTTCGACTGCCACATGGCCTCGGGCTCCCTCATGGACATCGGCGTCTACACCGTCGAGCCCATGGTCGAGATCTTCGGCATGCCCTCCGGTCTCACCAGCATGGCCACGCTGCTCGACCCCTCAACGCAAGAGCTCACCCATGGCCCCATCGACGGTTGCGGCTCCATTCTCGCCAGCTATGGCGGAGGGCGTATCTCCGTCGAGCTCGCGCACTCCAAAATTACGAATGACCTGCTGCCCTCGCAGATCGAAGGCGAGCGTGGCACTATCCAGATCGACCATCTGTCCACGCCCCGCAACGTCCGCATCGACTATCGCGGCGACGTCGTACGCGGCTCGGCGACCGAGGCACCGCGCGAACAGGGAGACAACGGCCGCGTGCTCGACCTGCCCAAATCGAGCAACACTATGGAATACGAACTCACAGACTTTATCACCGCCATCGGCGGCATCGATAACGTTAAGGAAGAGATTTGGGAGACCCCGGCGGGACGCCACGAGCTTGGCCACTACCGCGATGTCACACTCGTCTCACTGCGCATCATGGATGCCGTGCGCCAGCAGGCCGGCATAACCTTCCCGGCCGACGCAGGCAAACAGGCATAGCTATGGGCCTCTTCGATACGTTCTTCTCCAGCGTCACCGGCGGCAGTCGAGAGCCTCAAAAACCATCAAACGTCGAGCTCGAGCTGCGCCGCAGGCTTACTGTGCTCGCAAGCGACGAGGCCACTCAAGACACTCCCCTGCGCTATTTCCTGCGCTGGGCGGGGCAAGTCCAGGGCGTTGGCTTTCGCTTTACCAACACCAACCTCGCGCAGGCACGCGCGCTCACCGGCTGGGTGCGTAACATGGAAGACGGCTCAGTCGAGATGGAGATACAGGGGGCTCCGGCAAATATCCTATCTCATCTCGAGGCGCTTCATGCCTCCTACGAGCGTATGGGAACGCGTTTTCGCCTCGTAGACGCCCAGGCCCGAGCCCCACTTGCCAATGAAGACGGTTTCACGCCTCGTTATTAGTATTGTGTGCTAAATACGGTATCATTTACCTACGACCGTTGATAGAAAAGAGGCGAGGCGCATGGCGGTGCAAAGAAGGAATACCAGGCAGCGAAAGCTGGTTCTTGACGCCGTGCGCCAAAGCTATAACCATCCCACCGCCGACGAAATCTACAACGTCGTGCGCGCGCAGGATGACAAAATCAGCCGCGGCACGGTCTACCGCAACCTCAATCTCTTGGCCGACGCCGGCGAGATTCTCTCCATCAAGACGCCGGGCGGCAGCCGCTTCGATCGCACGATCGAGCCGCATGCGCATATCATCTGCACCTCGTGCAGCCGCGTCATCGACGTACCGCTCCCCTTCGATGCCCAGCTCGACGCCAAGGCATCCGAGCAAATCGGCTGGCACGTCACGTCGCACTACACCATCTTCGAGGGTCTCTGCCCCGACTGCCGGTAGATGTTCGGGACATGCCTACTCAGCAAGCAGGCGATGCAATTCCTCTTCGACCGTGCACACGTAACGGACGCGGTCGTTGATGCCACACATAGAGGGATTGCAACTCTCCATTAGATAAGGATGGCCCACTACGTTGAGCATGTCGCGGTCGTTTTCGTTATCGCCAAACGCCATCATCTCATCGGGCGAAATACCCAAGGCACGACCGTAATCGGCAAGCGCGGAACCCTTACCCGAATCAAAGCCGATAAAGTCCGTCCATTCGGTTCCCGACGTCATCACGTCGACACGGTCGCTAAAGAGGCGCTCGAAATACTCCAGCGCCGCCGGCTGATTCACCTCGGGCGTCTGGAAGGCAATCTTAATGACGTCCTCGTCGATGTCCTCGGGACGGTCGACCACCGCCACATCGCAGTGGACCTCATAGCGCAAATGGTCGACGAACGCATCGTTGCCGCTCATGGTGTAGAGGCGTCCCTCACACGAAAGGGTCACGTCGGCATGGGGATACGCAACCACGGCATTCGCGATATCCATAGCAAGGCTACGCTCCATGGAACGCTTGACAACGGCACGCCCCTCGCTCATCACTAGGGCTCCGTTTTCGCATACATAGGCGAGCTCATCGGCCACCGGGGCAAACAGGTAGCGCAAGCTCGCATATTGACGACCGCTCGCCGGCATAAACACGATGCCGCGACGATGCAGTTCATCGATGAGCTCAAAGGCCTCGGAACGCGGCTCGCGCTCCCCCGGATGCAGCAACGTGCCGTCCAAATCGCATGCAATCAGCTTGATTCCTTCAAGACCCATATGCTTTCCCCCACAGCATCTCATCAACAGAAAGACGGACTTTGAATAGTTGCCTCTCAAAGTCCGTCTTACTTATACGCACGTTAACAGCGCGCCTTCTTTACGATCGTAAAGTCTGGAGCCATACTCACAACGGCATCCGCCGCACTCGACGCAAAGCGCCGGTCCGCATCGAGTTCACGGGTAACCACCGAGAGCCGAACGCCCTCGACGCCCCGGAGCATGCGGCCCAAAACAGGCTGCACCGGCGTATACATGCGCACGGTATGCTCGTCCGAATCGCCTCGGAAAAGCGGCGTGTGCATATTGCCGATCTCCCAGCACGCATGCGCGAGCGCAATCGGGTCCATGCGGTCAACTTCGACCAAATAAACCTCGGCGCTGCGCAGGCGCACGACACCCGCCACGGGCACTATGCCCGAACGGTCGATGACAAGCACATCGCCATCGGCAAGGCGATCGCCATCGGCAGCGCCCAGCCGAATATCGACCGTACGCCCCAGCTCCGTCACGCCCACAAATGTGCGGGCATCGGCCTGGTCCCAATCGAGTAGTAGCTCATCGACCCCAAAGACACCGCCCAGCTCCCGGCGAAGCAAAAGCTCATAGGACGGGTCGTTGAGATTTCCGAGACACGCTGTCGAAACCAGATTCACAGGCATAGCCTAGTCCTCGACCTCAACGAGCTCGATATCAAAGTTGAGGTCCTTGCCGGCCAGCTCGTGGTTGGCGTCGAGCGTCACGGCCTCAGGCGTTACGTCGATGACAACGGCAGGGACGGGCATGCCGCTCGGCGTGGACAGGAAAAGCTTCATGCCCTTCTCGATCTGCTCGATGTTGGGAACCTGTTCGGCCGGGAAGGTAATAACCATCTCGGGGTTGTGCTCGCCGTAGGCATCGGCAGCAGGAATGTGCACGGTCTTCTTCTCGCCCACCTGCATGTCGACAACAGCGGCGTCGAAGCCCTTGATCATCTGACCGGCGCCGCAGGTGAACTCCAGCGGCTCGCCGCGATCGTAGGAGCTATCGAACTGCGTGCCGTCGTCGAGCGTGCCGCGATAATGAGTCTTGACCTTCTTGCCCTGGTTGGACATGGTAACCTCCGTGATAAGGGCGGCGCACAACGCGGGCCGCCGTGAACATATGGCGCTAACTATACCCTAGTCATACAATTCAAAGACAGTTTGCAAAGAAACGCTGCAACCGGAGGAACCATGGCATATCCCGTATTTGACCTACACTGCGACACCGCCGCCCGCATCGGCTGGGCCACGCTCGATCTCGACCTGCGCTTTACCGCCGGCACCGACGGTTATTTCCCCGGCGATGAAACGCATCCGCAAGATTTCGACCTCATCGAGGGTAACGCCTGTGCCATCTCGCTCGCAAAGATCGGCAACACGCCGTGGGCACAGTGCTTCGCCACGTTTGTCCCCGACGAGATTCCCACCGCCCACGCCGCGCGCTTCCAGGCGCAGATCATGGCGCACATGAGCGGCCAGGCAATGCTCAACCACGACCGCATGGTCAACGTACGCAGCGCGGCAGACATTCGCCCCGCGCTCAAAGACGGCAAGGTCGCCTGCATCCACACCATCGAAAACGCCACGTTCTTTGCCAAGGACCCCGCGCTGATCGAGGTGCTTAAGAGCCTGGGCGTGCTTATGTCGTCACTCAGCTGGAACGCGCAGGGACCGCTCGCGAGCGGCCACGACACCCACGCCGGCCTCACCGCCGCCGGCATCGAGGCACTTACGCAGATGGAGCACGCCGGCATGGTACTCGACGTCTCCCACCTCAACGATGAGTGCTTTGACGAGGTCGCCGCCCGCGCCACGCGTCCCTTCGTCGCCAGCCACTCCAACTCCCGTGCGGTTTGCGGCGCCAAACGCAACCTTACCGACGACCAGTTCCGTACCATTCGCGACATGGGTGGCATCGTCGGCCTCAACTACTGCAGCGAGTTCCTTTCCAACGACGCAACCGACAAGACCGCCGCAGACGTCACCTTCGACCAGCTGGCGGCACATATCGAGCACTGGCTCGACCTGGGCGGCGAGGACGTCATCGCGCTCGGCGGCGACTGGGACGGCGCCACTGTGCCCGCTTTCCTCTCCGATGCCAGCAAGATGCCCGAGTTCCAGAACATGCTTTCCAAGCATTTTGGCAAGACCGTGATGCAAAAGCTCTGCAGCGACAACGCGCTTGCCTTCTTCGAGCGTTATTAATTTCACATCCCTTGAGCGGGCCGGCATGCCGAACGGTCGACTTGCCGGCTCGTCCCCGATCTGAAGGACCGCTTTTGACGCAGCAGTTTACGATTTCCGCATCCCGACCGGATGGGACGACCATCCCCGTCGTCGTTACCAAAAAGCGCGTCAAGAACTTCAACCTACGCGTCACATCGAGCGGCGAGGTCCACGCCAGCGCACCGATCGGCGCCAGCCGCGAGCGTATCGAAGCGTTTGTGAAGCGCAACAGCGCCTGGATTATCAGCCGACTTGCCCAGCGCGAGCAACGTCAGGCGACGACGCGAGAGCCGCTCAGTCCCTCGTCTATCATTGCGCTTTGGGGCAAGCCCATCACGGTACAGGATGCGCTCGATCACAACTTTGCATCACCCGCACTGCGACCCAAACAGGCCACCTTCGCAAGTTTTATGGGTACCGAGGAGCCAAGTGGGTGCACGCAGACAAAACAGCACACAACCCTCGACGGCCTAACGCCCAAAGAGCTCCAGACCCACATCGACCAGCTCTATACGTCCGAAGTCACATCGGCGCTGCGTGATATGGTGCACGTATACGAAACCTCAATGGGTGTCGCCGTTACCCGCGTTTCCGTACGCAGCATGAAAACGCGTTGGGGCTCCTGCACGCCCAAATCCGGCACCGTTCGCATCGCACGAGAACTTGCCGCCTACCCTGTCGAATGCCTCGACATGGTTGTCGCCCACGAGCTCGTCCACTTGCTCGAGCCAAGCCACAATCGGCGGTTTCACGCCCTGCTCGACACGTACTGCCCCAACAATAGAGCACTGTCCCAGCGGCTCAAGCAGCCACCCATAGAGACGTATTAGAACCGGTTAGCGCACGCGCTCGATCTCGACACCGCAGCTTGCCAGGGGAAGACCGACGGGCGCCCAAGGCTTATCGAGCTTAACACGCACGCCAAGCAGCAAGGGGTAACGACGTAGCAGCATCTGGGCCACGCCCTCGGCTGCAGCCTCGATGAGCTTAAACGTATGCTCGCGCAGATAGCCATCGACATCGTGGCACACCGAGCCGTAGTCAATCGAGGCGTCCAGGCTATCGTGCTCCCCCGCTGCACGCAGATCGGCGTAGAGCACCAAGGACACGATGAACTTCTGGCCCAGCGCGTTCTCTTCGGGATACACGCCGTGGTTAGCAAAAACCTCAAGACCTTCAACGGTGATACGGTCGGCATGACGCAGATCGTCATAGCTCACGTGGGGTACCGCCGTTGCGGTGGATATTTCGCCCCTTCCACGGCGGGCGAGCTCGGCGCCTTCAGTCTTGGTTGCATTCTCGGGCAGTTTCTTGTTGCTCATCGCGATCGTCTCCTTCGTTTAGAGCCCCGACCGCGCAAACTAACTATACGCGAATCGACAGGTTCTTTTTATCATCGCTCCAGTTGCAAGCATTGCGCGCGGGGCATGCAAAGCAGGCGCGCGACGCTTTGTCGGCTGCATAGAGCAGACGCTCAAGCGGTTGGCTGTTCACGCGCAGCTTTCGATGGCCCAGAATGGCCGTCTTAATGGCTGCGGCATCGGCCGGCTCAAACGCCACATCATCGGGCATGCCGCCGAGAATCGCATCAGCGACGCGTTCGCTTGCAACATCATGGGATATACCCGATTCATACTGTTCATCTTTGCCGATATCGTGAAGAAGTGCCGTGGCGTAGATGACCTCGCGGTCAAATTCGAGCTGCTCCTCGAGATTCTTGATCCACATAATGCGAGCGACATCGAGCAGATGGTCAATACCGTGGCGGCAGAAGATGCGTCCCGATTCCAACTGCGCAATGTTGCCCAGGTGCCGCCGAAACAGCCCGTTGGCACAAATGTAATCAATGCGAGGCATGGCACCAAAGGGGGCCAGGCCCGAAGCCATGAAGCCGCGACGCGACGTCCCCTCATCGGTCTTCGATGTAAAGTCGTTGACGACCCTCATGCTAACGGCCCAGCATCCTAAAGAACCGCTCCTCGAGCGCGGGATCGGTCTCAAAGACGCCGCGGCGAGCGAGCGTCACGGTCTTGGTGCCGGGCTTTTGCACGCCGCGCATGGTCATGCACATATGCTCAGCCTCCATGAGCACAATCGCTCCCTGGGGAGCGAGATAATCCATGAGGGCGTCGGCAACCTGCGCACACAGCTGCTCCTGCAGCTGCAGACGACGGGCATAGACTTCAACCGTGCGAGCGAGCTTAGACAGACCCGCCACGCGACCGTTAGGGATATAGCCGATCGCAGCCTTGCCATAAAACGGCAGCAGATGATGCTCGCACAGCGAGTAAAACGTGATGTCGCGCTCGATAACCAAGTCGTTCGAAGCGACGGCAAAGGTTTTGGACAGGTGCTCCTTGGCACTCTGGTCCATACCGCCGGCGATCTCGCCATACATACGGGCAACGCGCGCCGGGGTCTCCAGCAGGCCCTCACGAGTTGGGTCCTCGCCTATGCCCTCAAGCAACAGCTTAATGGCGGCCTCGACTTTTTCCTGATCGACCATCTGGGCCTCACTTTTCCGATTTCACGTTCGCGCTATGGTACCACGCCCTTTGGCATCGACCACAAGCTACATAGTATGGGTCGAATAGACCGGATCATCACGCCAAAGTTCAACCGCATCACAAAGCGCAACGCCCTCGCGCTCAGCACGGTCGCGCGTAGCGTTCATATCGATCACACGCTGGTTACTCGAGCCCCTAAAGCGCAATGAGATATCGTACAGATCCTGAACAAACGGGCCGTCCACCAACATGTCGAGGCAGGCCAGGATACGGTCCGTCACCTCGGTATGATGACGACCGCCCGGCATAAGCTCCTCGAGCACGTCGCCGGTAAAGCACCAAATGGTCTTGCCCGACCCCGCGGGATAGGCCGCACGCACGCGTTCGATAAAGTCAACAAGCCCCGCCTGATTCTCGGGCTCCATAGGCTCGCCGCCCAGAATCGTCAGGCCATCGATAAAGGGATGGTCGAGGCTCTCGATAATCTT